>DAITPA010000026.1:0-23469 GCA_036833805.1 Steroidobacteraceae bacterium
ACCTACTCCGACATCATACAATCGGCAGCGTAGTGGAGCTAAGTGGATACCCCTTATATTTATACAGGCTATGATTCCTCCCTCAAGAGCGCGCAAGGGTCGCGGCGCGATTTCCAACCCGGAAGGCCGCTTCGAATCACGGCGCGTAGAAGCCGTCGATGACGGCTGGACGATTGCTACGGACGAGGAGGTACCGCCGCTCGCGACCACCGTCACGGCCGAGCATGCGAAATCCATCATTTCTCGAAACGATTCGCCGGATATTCCTTTCGAGCAGTCAATCAATCCTTATAGAGGATGCAGCCACGGTTGCGTCTACTGTGCCTCGGGCGATACCAATATTTTGATGGTGAACGGGCAGTCAAAGCTGCTCGGCGATCTCAAAATCGGTGACGAAATTATCGGTACCCAGCGTCGCGGACATTATAGGCGCTACGTCAAGACGCGGGTCCTCGCGCACTGGGAAACGCTTAAACCCGCATATCGATTGATGCTTGCTGATGGAACCTCAATTACGGCTAGCGTGGATCATCGTTTCCTGAGCGACCGTGGTTGGAAGTTCGTGATGCGAACAGAACAAGGCCGCAACCGACGTGCGCATTTGACCACGGGCAACAAGCTCATGGGCGTTGGGATGACTAGCGGCTCTCTCGAGTCCACACCCTCTTATCGACAAGGCTATCTGTGTGGCGTTATTCGCGGCGATGGCCCCGTCGGCATTCGCAGGTATGCGCTGCGCAGAGGTGGCGAGGGAACACATTGTCACTTTCGTCTTGCAATGGCAGATGACGAAGCATTGCAGCGCAGTGGCTCGTACTTGGAGGAATTAGGGGTTCCAATACGCGCCTTTCTATTGCAGCAGGCAACCGCGACCTCCAGAGAGGTGTACGCGATTAGCGCTGGCGTGCGGGCTGGTTTTCGTATGATTGAGAAATTAGTCGCATGGCCGGGTTTCGCGCCGACTGAGTGGACCAGGGGTTTTCTGGGTGGGATCTTCGATGCCGGGGGCTCGTACAGCGAGGGTATTGTCCGCATTACAAATGCCGATCACGTTATCCTCGCCCGGGTCGAGGAAAGTCTCAGGAATTTTGGCTTTGCGTCTACTTATGACGTTCCAAGCCCAGGAAAGAATCGCCTGGTTCACCATTTGCGGTTGCTCGGCGGCCTGCGCGAGCATCTGCGGTTTTTTCACCTTGTTGATCCCGCGATCACCCGCAAGCGCACGATCTTCGGGCAGGCACTCAAATCGCAGGCATCTGTCGATATTGTAGAGATTGAGCCGCTCGGTGTATCGATGCCGATGTACGACATCACAACAGGCACGGGCGATTTCATCGCGAACGGTGTGGTGTCACATAACTGCTACGCGCGCCCGGCTCATTCCTATGTCAATCTTTCTCCGGGCCTGGATTTCGAAACTAAACTCTTTTACAAGAAAAACGCTGCCGCGCTCCTTAAGAAGGAGCTGAGCCGGCCGCGCTACTTCTGCAAAGCGATAAACCTGGGCGCGAACACCGATCCCTATCAGCCGATCGAGCGCAAGCTCAACGTCACCCGCTCAATCCTCGAGGTACTGCAGGAGTTTCGTCACCCGGTCACGATCGTTACCAAAGGGCATCTCATCGAGCGTGACCTCGATATCCTCGCGGCGATGGCGCGCGACAATCTCGCCTCGGTTCACGTGAGCGTCACGACTCTTGATCCAGAGTTGAAGCGCGTCCTCGAGCCGCGCGCGCCTTCCCATGCCGCCCGACTGCACGCCATCCGCTGCTTGAAAGAAGCGCGGGTTCCGATCGGCGCGTTGGTTGCGCCTGTCATCCCGGCGATAAACGATCACGAAATTGAACATATTCAAGAAGCGGTGGCGCAGGCCGGCGCACGAGGTGCGGCATACGTGATGCTGCGGCTGCCGTACGAAGTGAAGGACCTGTTTCGCGAGTGGCTCGAGCGCCACTATCCGCTGCGCGCCGCGCACGTTTTGTCGCTTGTTAGAGACATTCGCGGCGGCCGGGACAACGATCCTAATTTTGGTTCGCGTATGGTCGGCTCGGGGGCGTTTGCGGAGCTTGTACGGCGCCGTTTCGATGTGGTATGCCGGAGATTGGCTCTCAATGCGGCGCGTAGTCCGGCTCTTGATACGACGCTTTTTCGCGTGCCGCGGGCGTCAGCTGCGCAACTTAATCTAGGCTTCTGAATCGGCGCGCGCTCCCGGCCGAAATCGCACTCTTGGCACGACGTGTCCGTGGCATATTATGCGGCAATGGATGCCGCACGCACGAACTCTGGCGATCGCCGTTTGCTGGGCCGCTACACGTTGCTCGAAAAGCTCGGCGCGGGCGGTTATGGCGAAGTTTGGCGTGCGCAGGACGCAACGCTTGGCATCGAAATCGCGCTGAAAATTTTGAGCCCCGCGCTTGCCTGCAGCGAGACCGCTTGGACTGATCTTGAGCACGAGCACGAGGTTGCGGGCCTGCTTGATCACCCCGCGATTCTGAAGGTGTACACCCCGCTGCGCGATGCCAATACGGCGGTGCTGCCGATGGAACTTGCCCCGGGCGGTGATCTGCGCCGCCTGCGCGGCGGCAGTTACCTGCAGATCATCCCGGTGCTGCTGGAGATTGCAGGCGCGCTCGAGTACGCGCATGCGCAGGGCGTCATACACCGGGACCTTAAGCCGGGTAACGTGTTATTTGACGCTGAGAATCGCGCGCTGCTTGCCGATTTTGGGGTCGCCGGCACCAATGCGGGCCACGACCGGCCGAGATCGGGTCTGTCGCCGTTTTCCGCGAGCCCGGAGCAGCTGCGCGGCGAGGATCCGGCCATATCGGATGACATCTACGGGTTGGGGGCGCTCGCGTACGAGCTCCTCGCCGGACAGCCGCCGTACTATCCGCACTTCGACGTGCAGCGCGTGCTCGAAGAACCTGTCAATGAACTGCGGCCCGTACAACCCACGCCGCCGCAGCTCGTGGCAATCGTGATGCGCATGCTGGATAAGGATCCGCAACGACGGCCGCAGTCGATGAGTGCAGTCATCGACGAGATTGACGCGACACTCAATGACACGCTGCATTTTGAATTTGATGCGACGCCAGAGTTGCCGCCTGCGCCACGCGAAAAATCCGCCCGGGCACCGCTACCGACAAGCACCGCGTCCCGGCTCGACCGTAAACGCACGAAGGCGCCGCCGAAAATAGTAGTGCCCGCCGACCAGCGTCCACCCGTGCAGCCGCCGCCGACACGCGTGGCCCCCGTGGTTGGCGGTTCGCCCCCGCTACCGCTGCCGGGCAGGGTCGCGCCAACGGTTGAGCGTCGCGCCGTGACATCGCCGCCGCTTCCGACTGCCGCGCCGGCTGTAAACCGAACGCGCCGAGAGACGCCGCTGCCGACGCAGGTCGTGCCACCGCTTGGACCTGCACCGAAGCTCCAGGTCGAACCGTTGCCCTGGACCTTTCCGCACATGATTCCGGCGTCGCGCCTGATGAAGCTCGAACCTATGAAGGCGCGCCGCTGGCCCTGGGTCGTGCTGGTTGCGTTTGTCGTCGTCGTAGTCGGAGGTTTCTACGCCTTGCCGCACGATCCGCCTGACGTGATGGCGATGATTACGAACTCCGCGCCGGCGGCGTTCGTGCAGCCGCAGCCGGCGACGCCGCCGGAGGCGACGGGCGAGGATACTCAGGCCGCAGCACGCCTGACGCGGGCGCGCGCCGAGTTTGATCAGCAGATAACAGCGCTCGAAGCACGCGGTGCGGATGCATGGGGCGGACGCGACTTTACCTCCGCGAAGCTCATGTCAGCTGAAGCGATTGGCGCCTACGGGGCGGGCAATCCCGTCTTCGCCGAGAAGCGCCTCGCAGCAGCCCAGGAAGTGCTGACCGCCGTGGAGAAGCGAGCGCCGCACGAAGTAGCGTTGCAACTCGCCAGCGGCGAGCGGGCGCTCGCTGCAGGTCGCACGCAGGTGGCGAAGCAGGCATTCGAAAGTGCGCTGCGCATCGACCCGACCAGCCGCAAAGCTCGAGATGCACTGCAGCGCGCGCGCGACCCAGACGGTGCGCCGCCCGTCTTGGCGGATGCACCTGAAAAAGGCCAACAAGCCGATCCCGTGCGCGCCGTCGAGGACACGAGTCGAACTGTGGCGGCCGCTCCGAACGTTGCGGAAGGCGCTGCGGGCCCGACACGCGAACACGCCGCAGCGGCAGAAGATGGCTACACGAAGGCGGTGGGAGCAGGCGCTGCGGCTCTGGGCGCGGGACGGCTCGCGGAAGCTCGCGCGGCGTTCGAGAAGGCGCTTTCGTACAATCCAAATGGACACGACGCGGCGGATGGCATCGCGCACGTGCAGACGGCACTGCGCGCGCGTGGATTCGAGGGGACGCGCCAGCGCGCCAGCGCGCTTGAAGCGCAGGAACGCTGGGATGAGGCATTAAACGAATACGAGGCGGCGCTGAGTGTCGATCCCACGATTGGATTCGCACAGCAGGGCAAAGTGCGCGCCGCGGCGCGCGCGCTCCTTGCGCAGCGGTTGCAGGCGCTGATCGATCGGCCGGAGCGCCTGGCCGCTCCCGAGGAGCGTCGCGGCGCTCTGGCGCTCATTGAGGGCGCCACCGAGCAGTATCCATCGGGACCGGTGCTGCGCTCGCAGATCGCGCGCCTGCAGATTCTGCTGCCGGAATTCGACAAACCCGTGCACTTGGCGCTGGTATCGGATGACGCGACGCAGATCGCGATCCCGAGCATCGGTTTCCGCGGTACTTTTTCGCGGCGCGTGATCGAACTTAAGCCCGGAAAGTACACGGTCGTTGGCACGCGTGATGGCTATCGGGACGTGCGCCGCGATATCACCGTTTCCCCCGGCGACGACGTGCAGACGATCAGCGTGAGCTGCGGCGAGCCGATCTAGGCCGAAGATCCAATGGGCTCATTGGGACGTCACGGCACGGCGACGCGCGCACGCCCAATGTTGCGGGCCGCCTTCACCATGAGCGGCTTCAATACCAAATAGACGAGATAAATGAACGGCGGACCGGCGAGCGCCCAGCCGAGGGCGGCGTGCACGATCGCGCTCCATAACACGATCACCGCTTTGACAGCTCCGGCGGCCAGAAGCTTGCGTCCGCCGCTGATGGAGAGCGGTTGCGGCGCAGCATTCACAAGATGTTCGCCCAAGCGAACGAATGGAATGATGAGCATGAGCTGCAAGGGAGCCGCAAGATAGTTGACGAGCTGGATCGCGGCTAAGTTGAGGCGCAGTGAAAGAGCCGCCGCGGTGCACAGGATCGTCGGCAGGCCGAGGACCGGAAAGATCCCAAGGCCCAGGCCGAACGCGAGGCTCAACGCAATCTTCTCCGGCGTGATGCCCTGGCGCAGCAGCGTCAGAATGGGCTCGAATAAGCGGCGGCGGATAAAATCGCGCAGCATCGTGTTGCCATGCAGCGCCTGCGTTGCAGGCTGTAACCGCGGTGATTCAAGGATACATCTTCGCAAGATTTGGCGCGGCTGTAGGGACGAGCTGCGCCTCGCGCGCTTGTGGGCGTGCAGTCTAGCTGATTAAGCTTCCGCAGCTCATGACAGATATCGAACCAAAAGTCGCCCTGCTCGCTGGTGCAAGCGGCCTCGTGGGCGGCTTTTTGCTCGACGCTCTGCTCGAGGCGGCGGATTTCAGTCGCGTCTTTGCCGTCACCCGCCGGCCGCTCGCGCGCGAGCATCCGCGTCTCGCCAACCGCACGGTGCAATTCGAAAAGCTCGCCGCGCAGCTGACGGGCTTAAGCTGTCAGACGGCGTTCTGCTGTCTCGGCACGACTATTCGCGCGGCCGGTTCCGAGGAGGCATTCCGACGCGTCGACTTCGACTATGTGATTTCCTTCGCGCAAGTCGCCAAGGTGGCGCAGGCGCAACGCTTCGTCGTCGTCTCCGCCGCCGGCGCAAATCCGAATTCGGGAAACTTCTACCTGCGTACGAAGGGTGAGATGGAACAAGCCCTCACCGGCTTGGGGTTTGCCGGACTTGATATCCTCGAGCCGGGAGTACTTCTCGGATGGCGTCGCGCAATGCGACCGCTTGAGCTTATCGCGCGCTTACTTATGCCGCTCGTGAACCCGCTCCTTGTCGGGTCACGCGCCGCATATCGGGGAATTCCTGCGCGCACGGTCGCGCTCGCCATGGTGGGCGCCGCACGCAGCGGCCGGCGTGGTGTCTGCCGCTACAACTACACGGGATTGCTCACTTTGGCGCAGAAAGGCGGTCTGCGGCGCGCGCCGTGATCCGCTTCACGTTTCAGCGCAACATTTGCGTGGCGCAATGTGCTGATCGTTGACGCAATGCTCAGGGTGGCTCGCGACAATCGAATAGATTCACAGTATTACAGTTGCGCGGAAAAGCCATTGCATGGGCGCAGTGCCCCTTGACAGCCGTATGGAGCGGCACATCGCTTTAGCGCTCGGCGTTTGCGCGGTGCTGCCGGTGCTTGTGTTCGCCATTTTCGCGGCGAGCCACGCCTGGATCCTGCTGACGGCAGTGCTGGCGGTCGCCCTCGCGGCTGCTGTGCTGACCGCCGCATACCTCGCCCGCTCCTACGTGCCGGCACTGCAAATGCTCACGACAGCCGTAGGCGCTCTGCGCGCACGCGAGTTCGGCGTGCTCGCGCTGCCAGCGGCTGAAGAGCCGCGCCAGCTCGTCGAGGCATTCAATCGCAGCGTCGTCAGCCTCGATGAGCAGTTTCGAGCGCTCGAAACCCTCGCACAGATTGATCAGCTTCTCCTGCAATCGGCCGAGCTCGAACGCGTTCTCGACGCTATTATGTCGCGCGTTCAGGTGCTCACTCACTGTCAGAGCGTCGGCATCACGCTGCGCGATGCGGATGCTCCGGGTCGCGGACGCGTGTATCTCCTGGCGAGCGGTTTGAATGACCTGCCCGTGAATCGGATCGCACTCGACGACGGCATGATGGAGACCCTTGCAGGCGAGACCAATGGGCTCACCGTCGTGCGCTGCGAAGATGTGCGCCACAGCTTCTTGAAACCGCTCGCCGACACCGGCGCGGTGTTTTTTTGGGTCTGGCCGGTCATCGTGGCGGAGCGCCTCGAGGCGATCCTTGCCGTAGGTTACCGCGAGGTGCCGGTGGCCGATCCGGTGGTCGCGCATTGCGGCGGCAAGTTCGCCGAGCGACTGGCGGTGGCACTGTCGATGAGCGCGCGCGATGAGCGCCTGTACCGGCAGGCACACTACGATCCGCTGACGGCGCTGCCCAATCGTCTGCTGTTCCGCGATCGGCTCGCACAGGAACTTGCCAATGCGGTCGCGGGCTTAAGCCGCGGCGCGCTTTTGTATATCGATCTTGATCACTTCAAGCGTGTCAATGATTCAGTCGGCCACACCGCGGGCGATCAACTCCTGACAATCGTGGCGCAGCGCCTGCGCTCCTGCATCAAAGACGGTGACACCGTGGCGCGCCTCGGCGGCGACGAGTTCACGGTTATTCTGCGCAACGTCGTCAATCCCGACGCTGCCTGCGCGGTCGCCTCGCGCATCATTGAATCCCTGCAGCTGCCCGTAAATATCGCCGGCCGCGATTGCTACGTATGCGCGAGCATCGGCATCACGCTGTTCCCGGATGATGCAACGACGATCGAGGACCTCATGCGCAACGCCGATACAGCGATGTATCGCGCCAAGGACTTGGGGCGCGGCCGCATGATGTTCTTCGATGTCAACATGACCAACAAGCCCGCGCTGCCGACCATAACGGGTCTGCAGCACGCGCTGCGCGGCCGTGAGTTCTCGCTCTTCTATCAACCGCAGTTCGGCATTGCCGAGGGCGAGCTCGTCGGTGTCGAGGCGCTGCTTCGCTGGCAGACCCCGCGCGACGGCATGCGCCACCCGGGAGAGTTTGTGCCGGCGGCAGAGGAGAGCGGCCTCATCGTCGATATCGGCGGCTGGGTGCTGGATGCGGCGTGCGCCCAGCTTGCAAGCTGGCGCGAGCAAAACATCGCACCGCCGCGGCTTGCGCTCAATGTGTCGGCACAGCAGCTGAAGCACTCCGAATTTCCGAAGCTCGTGCGGCGCGCGCTCGATAAGTACGACTTGCCGGCCTCGCTGCTCGAGCTGGAGCTTACTGAGAGCGTGCTCGCCGACGCGGCCGCGGGTGCGGCGCTCGTGCGACTTGCGCAGCTTGGCGTGCACTTGGCGCTTGATGATTTCGGAACCGGCTATTCGTCGCTGAGCTATCTGCGTCAATATCCGATCGACACCGTGAAAATCGACCGCACCTTCCTTGACGAAGTGCCGCAAAATCCTGCATCGGCGACTCTTGTGGAGACCATCATCGTGATGGCGCACGCGCTCGGCAAGCGCGTCGTCGCCGAAGGCATCGAGACCAACGAACAGCTGATCTTCCTGCGCGAGCGCCGCTGCGATGCTGCGCAGGGCTTCTATCTTGCAAGACCCCTCGCGGCATCCGCGATCACCGAACTCCTGCAGGCGCGCATCAGCCTCACGCACGAAAGCGCCGCGCGCATCGCGGGTTAGTACTCCGTATTATGTTTGATAGCTGCAAATGCTGCGGTAAATCTCCCTCAGCAAGTGCGTCAAGTCCTTGACTCTTTTCGGCGACGCTTTGACACTGCGCACCTGTAATGAATAGAGCAAACCCGTCGAAAGGCGGGGACGCAAAGCCACCGGTCTAATGGACGAGTTCCTATGACGGCGGGGCTGCCAACGTCGCACCGCGTGCACGCTTGCCACCCCTCCCATTATTGCGAACTGCGGCTTCACAACCGGTGGCGGGTTGACGCATCGGGTCCGGGGAGACACATGACATTGAAGCCACAGATGGCACCCGAGGGCACGGCTCGGCGGGATGCCGCGGAGCGCAGCACGGCTGCTGCGCATGTTGATTCATTCGTAATCAATCTTTGTTCGTCGACGACGCCGATGGCGCTTACGCAGCCGGACGCGCCGGAGCTCAAGTGCTTCAGATTTTTTGTCAGCCGCAGGCTTGAAGATCGCCGTGAGCGCTTTCGCTTGCACATGGGGTATTTCGCAAGCCTCGAAGAGGCTGAAGAGTGGTTGAGCGTGGTACGCGACGTGTACCCGGGCGCGTGGGCGGGTGAAGCGCCGGGCAAACGCTTGCGCGCGCGCGCAGCGGCTAGCGCGGCTTTGTCTGCCACGCCGCCTGCGTCGATTGATACACGGTCCGAAGATGCCGCAGCTGCAAGCGCGGCGCTTTCCATAGCGCCGTGGCAGGCACCGTCGGCGTCAATCATTGCGCCGCCGGAGAATGCCGCAGGTTCGATAGCGCTTCCAATATCGTCCGCGCCGGCGCCGTCTGAGAATGTGCCCGCTTTCGTCGCAGCGCATCCAGTAGCGTCATCGTGCGCGCCTCGCGCGTCGGCGGTCGTGCCATCCGAGAATGTTGCGGCGTCCGTTGCGCCTCCGCTACCGCCGCCGGCGGCGCGCCGGATAGAGAAGCCGAAGGACGTGGTTGTTGCCGTCGCAGCGCCGCGCGCACCGCAGCCGTCCGCGTCGCCGCTCGCAAAGTCCAAAGACCTCGCGGCTTCCGCCGCCGTGCCTGCCGCCGCACGGCCTGCCCCATTGGCGCCGCTCTCAAACGTGCGCGAAGTGCTCGCGGCATTAGACGAGAGGGATGCTAAGCAAGCCGCGCCGGCGCCGCGCGCCGCAGAAGGGGCGCAGGCTCTGTCCGATACTCAAGTCATGAGGATCCTGGAGGAGCGCCGCTCGCGGCAGCGCGCGCCGGGTGAAACTCAGGAGGCGAGCAGCAACATTCCGATGCTGCGCCCCGACGACACCGGTACGCGCCGCGCGTTGAAGGAGGCCGTGCAGGACAATGCCGCCGTCTCTTTTGCGGTACAGCTGCAATGGTCAGTGCAGCCGATGGCGCTCGACAAGGTGCCGCCGCTTGCGATCTTCAGCGCCTACACGCTCTACACCGTAGAAGGCAGCCGGGAGGGGCGCAAGTGGTACGGACTGCGGCTCGGGTTCTTCAGCGACGCAGACGCCGCCAAGCAGGTGGCTCATTACGTGCGCTCGGAATTCACCTCCGTTGCCGTTGTGCCCGTAAGTCCCCAGGAGCGCGGGCGCGCAACGGCGGCAGACCAGAAAACCGAGCCTGCAAGTCTTCAGGAAACTTCACGTGCGGTGCACGCTGCGGAGATCACGCTCATTGAAGACAAGGACGCGGACCCGCCGACGCGAGTTCCTGTGGAGCCGATGCGTGGCGCGGCAAAACTTGCCAGCGGCGGCGCACACACGGTCCCGCCCGCGGCCCGCGCCGCGGCACATCGCAGCAAAAAACTGCGCAGTAAAGGCCGCACTGCCGAGCGCAAGGCGCCGTATTCGCTCGAAGAAACACTGGAGATTTTGGGCGCCGGAGCGCTCGAGATCGACAATGGTGGCGGCGAGCTCATCAACCACAGTGGCGTGCGGCACATCTCGGTCGAAGTGCGCAAGAATTCGCCGTTCGCGCGTCTCGTGGCGCGGTTGACGGAGCGTGTCCGCAAGAGTTGATCTTAGGCGCGAGGCTCTTCAGCTCTTGCCGAATAACTTCGCAAGTGCGGCCTGAGCTTCGCTGATCGCAGCCGTATTGGGTGGCGTGTAAGCGCCCGCACGCGGCTTGAAATGATCGCAGAAGTTGGCGCTCGCCTTGTCGCGCACCTCTTCGGCCGTGGGCTCGCGGCAGTGTTTGGCAACGCTTGTGTCGTACTCAACGCACATGCGGCAGACGTGCAGCTCCGCACGGCAGCGGCATTCTTCCAGGCGGCGTAGGGGTAGCGTGAGCGCGCTCAGGCTCGCCCCGCATTTCCAACAAACAAGGTCGTGCGCCATCGCCGTGCTCTACAGGGTACGCTCGCGCAGGAATTTGTCGAGCACACTACCGGTATGCGAGCTCGCTTTCTTGCGCGCCACCTGCGCGGGGGTTCCGCAGGCGACGATGCGGCCGCCGCGATCGCCGGCGTCCGGCCCCATGTCGACAATCCAGTCCGCCTCGGCCATTACATCCAGATTGTGCTCGATGACGATGACCGTGTTGCCGGCATCGACGAGCCGATGCAGAACCCCCAAGAGCTGCTCGACGTCGGCCATGTGCAGGCCGACGGTCGGCTCATCGAGCACGTAGAGCGTGTGCCGGGGCTTTTGCCGCGGGCCGGCGCGCGCATCGCCACGCACTTTGGCGAGCTCCGTAACGAGCTTGATGCGCTGCGCCTCACCGCCTGAAAGCGTGGGGCTTTGCTGGCCAAGCGTGAGATACCCCAAGCCCACATCCTTCAGGAGCTGCAGAGAGTGATGCACGCGCGGATGGGCGCGAAAGAATTCGACCGCATCATCGACGCTCATCGCGAGCACTTGGGCAATGGTGAGGCCGCGCCACTGCACCGTAAGTGTCTCAGAATCAAAGCGCCGCCCGCCGCACACGTCGCAGAGCACTTTGACGTCCGGCAGGAAGCTCATCTCGATCGTCTGCACGCCCTGGCCCTCGCAGGCGCTGCAGCGGCCGCCGGCGGTATTAAAGGAGAAGCGGCTCGCGGTGAAGCCGCGGATCCGTGCCTCAGTCGTGCCTGCATAGATTCGGCGGATCTCGTCCCAGAAGCCCACATAAGTTGCCGGACACGAACGCGGCGTCTTGCCGATAGGTGTTTGATCGACCTCGAGCACGCGATCCAGGTGTTCGACGCCGGATAGCCCGCGACAGCCCTTAAGCGCGTGCCGCGACTTCGACTTACCTGCCTCCTCGCTCAAGCGATACTTGAGATTGGCGTACAGGACATCACGCGCGAGCGTGGATTTGCCCGAGCCTGACACGCCCGTGATCACGACAAGTCGTCCGAGCGGAATGCGCACGTCAACATCTTTCACATTGTGCAGCTCGACTGCCTCGAGGCGCAGACTTGCAGTGGCGGAAGTCACGCCGCGATGCGGCTCAAGCGAGTGTTTGAGCGGCATGCGCAGAAATCGCCCGGTGATCGAGCGCGGATTCTTCATGAGGTCCCGGACGGTGCCCACGCCCACGACTTCGCCGCCCTTTACGCCTGCAGCCGGACCCAGATCAATCACATGATCCGCGCGGCGGATCGTATCCTCGTCGTGTTCCACCACGACGAGCGTGTTGCGGTGCGCGGACAACTCGGCAAGCGCGTCGAGCAGCACGGCATTGTCGCGCGGATGCAGCCCAATTGTTGGCTCATCGAGCACGTAGCACACGCCCTGCAAATTGGAACCCAACTGTGCGGCGAGGCGGATCCTCTGCGCCTCGCCGCCCGAGAGCGTCGGCGCGGAGCGGTCGAGCGCAAGATATCCCAAGCCGACGCGCTCCAAAAACGAGAGCCGTGCGCTGATCTCCGCCAAAAGATCGCGTGCGATGGCCGCTTCGCGCACGTTCAATTTAAGCGTCGCGAAAGACCTGCGCACCTCTTCGATGGGCTCTGCCGCAAGCGCTGCGATCGAGCGCTCGCGAAAGCGCACGTTGAGCGCAATGCTATTCAGGCGTGCGCCGGCGCACGCCTCGCAGGCGCGCGCCTCACCCTCGTACCATTCGTTCCACCAGATCTCTTCCCCCGTGTGCTCCTCGCTGAAGCCGCTCATCGCAAGTCCGGTGCCGAAACAGCTCGGGCACCAACCGTGTTTGGAGTTGAACGAAAAGAGCCGCGGATCGAGCTGCGCGAAGCCCGTGCCGCAGGCGGGACACGCGCGGCGCGTCGAGAACACGGCGGCACGCGCGGAGTTGGCGCCGAGCACATGCACCACGCCTTTGCCGAAGTCGAGTGCGCGAGCGAGCGCTTCGTGCAGTTCGGTATCGGTGTTCGCGCTGACATCTATATTCGCAACCGGCAGCTCGATCGTGTGCTCGCGAAAGCGCGACAGGCGCGGCCAGCCGCGGGTGGCAACGTTCGCGCCATCCACACGCAATGTCTTGAAGCCCTTCTTCGCCGCCCATTTGGCAAGGTCCGTGTAGAAGCCCTTGCGCGCTAGCACGAGCGGCGCAAGCAGTGTGATGCGTTGGCCACGGTAGTCGCGCAGCACTCGCGCGGCAATAGCTTGCTGGGTTTGCGGCTCGATCGGCACCGCGCAATCCGGGCAGTACTGCGTGCCGAGTTTCACGTATAAGAGGCGTAGAAAATGATAGATCTCGGTGAGCGTCGCGACGGTGCTCTTTCTGCCGCCGCGGCTCGTGCGCTGTTCGATCGCAACGGTCGGCGGAATGCCGTAGATCGCATCTACGTCGGGCCGCGAGGCGGGCTGCACGAACTGACGCGCGTAGGCGTTCAAGGATTCAAGATAGCGGCGCTGACCCTCTTTGAAGATGATGTCAAACGCGAGCGTTGATTTGCCCGAACCCGACACGCCGGTGATCACGGTGAAGCGGTCGCGCGGTATGTCGACGTCGATGCTCTTGAGATTATGTTCGCGCGCCTTGTGGACCACGATGGAGTTCGCCGCGCGGCGGCTGCCGCGACCGTAGACGCTGTGAGTATCGGCCACGGCGGTCTGCAATGGCTGCGCCACGCCCAAGAGCGACTCTTCATAGGCCGCAAGTGCAGCGCCGGTAAACGACTCGCTGTGCGCGCGCACAGCGTGGGGCGTGCCGACGCACACGATCGTGCCGCCGCCCTCGCCGCCCTCGGGCCCAAGATCGATAATCCAGTCGGACGCGCGCACGACATCGAGGTTGTGCTCGATGACGAGGATCGAATGGCCCGCCGCGAGCAGCTTGCCGAACGCGCGCAGGAGCTTCGCCACGTCCTCAAAATGCAGGCCCGTCGTGGGCTCATCGAAGAGAAAGAGCTTGCCAAGATGGGTGGTGCTCGATGCGACCGAGCCTGCGGAGGCGAGATGGCCGGCAAGCTTCAGGCGTTGGGCCTCGCCACCGGAGAGCGTAGGAACAGGCTGGCCCAGCTTCAGGTACTCGAGGCCGACATCGGCAAGCGGTGCAAGGCGCGCCGTGACGTCGCGCGAATCGGCAAAGAATGCGCACGCCTGGGTCACCGTCATGTCGAGCACTTCCGCGATGTTCGCGCGGCGGCCGTCGGCGCCTTCGCGCTTGATGTCGAGCACTTCGCTGCGGTAGCGAGTGCCGGCGCAATCCGGGCAGCGCAGATACACGTCGGAGAGGAACTGCATCTCCACATGCTCGAAGCCGTTGCCGCCGCAGGTGGGACAACGGCCGTTGCCGGAGTTGAAACTGAAAGTGCCGGCGGTGTACTTGCGCTCTTGCGATGCGGGTTCGGCCGCGAAGAGCTCGCGAATGCCGTCAAAGGCGCCGACATAGCTTGCCGGATTCGAGCGTGTCGTGCGGCCGATGGACGTCTGATCGACCATCACGACGTCGTCGACTAACTCCGCACCGCGCAGGCCGTCAAACTCGCCCGGTGCTTCACTCGGCCGGCCCTGATACTTCAAGAGCGCGGGATAGAGCACATCCTCGACGAGCGTGGATTTGCCGGAACCCGAAACCCCGGTCACGCACACAAGGCGCTTCAGAGGTATGCGCACATCGATATTCTTCAGATTGTGGGCGCGCGCACCTTTCAACTCGAGCCACCTGTTCGGGCGCCATTCGGCGATCGGTTCTGCCGATGCGGCGCGCGGCGCGCGCGCTGTGAAAACGAGCTTCTTGCCGCTCAAGTACTCGCCGGTGAGAGAGCGCGCGCTCTTTTTGAGCGCCGCTGGAGTGCCGAAGAATACGACTTCGCCGCCGCGCTCGCCGGCGCCCGGACCCATGTCGAGGATGCGATCGGCCTCAATCATGATCTGCGGGTCATGCTCGACCACGACCAGAGAGTTGCCCGCGTCGCGCAGGCGTTTCATCACCGCGATGACGCGGCGCATGTCGCGCGGGTGCAGGCCGATTGACGGCTCATCGAGCACGAAGAGTGTATTGACGAGCGACGTGCCGAGCGCCGTCGTGAGATTGATGCGCTGCACCTCGCCGCCGGAGAGCGTGCGCGACTGTCGATCAAGCGTGAGATAGCCCAAGCCCACATCATTCAAGTACTCGAAGCGCGCGCGGATCTCATGCAGCAGCTGATCGGTTGCGGCATCGAGCGGCGGCGGCAGCGTGAGCCTTCTGAAGAAGTCGCATGCGCGCTCAAGCGGCAACAGCATGAGATCGTGGAACGAGAGGCCGGGCAGTGAGTGCAGGCTCGCCTCGCTCCATTTGACCTGAGAGGGCCGCATGCGCGTCGCGGACGCCAATACGGAATCGGCAAGTTCGTGGCTGCCGATGCGCCACAGGAGCGCATCGGGCTTCAGGCGTGCGCCGCCGCAGGCGACACAGGGTGTGTAGGCGCGGTAGCGCGACAAGAGCACGCGCACATGCATCTTGTATGCTTTGGTCTCGAGCCATGCAAAGAAGCGCTTGAGTCCGTACCAGACGCCTTTTTTCCAGTCGCCTTCGCCTTCAATCACCCACTGGCGCTGGGCTGCGGAGAGCTCGCGCCACGGACGGTCAAGCGGAATGCCGCGCTTCTTCGCGAATTTTTCCAGATCCTCCTGACACTCGGCATTTGACTCCGTCTGCCAGGGACGGATCGCCCCGGCGCGCAATGACTTGCTTTCATCCGGAATGACGAGCCCGTAGTCGATGCCCATCGTGCGGCCGAAGCCGCGACAGCTGTCGCAGGCGCCAAGCGGTGAATTGAACGAGAACAGACTCGGCACCGGCTCGCGGTACGACAGGTCGCACTCGGCGCAGTGCAGTTCGCTCGAATAGCGCCAACAGTCGAGGCGCTCGGGCGGATCACCCGCGCCGACCACGTGGATGTTGATGCGGCCGCGGCCGACGCGCAGCGCCGCTTCGAGCGACTCCAAAACGCGGGAGCGCTCGGCGCTGCCGATGCGCAGGCGGTCCTGAATGACCTCGAGCGTTGCGGGATTCCTGTCATGTTTGCGCTCGCCGGCAGAGGCTTCGAGAAAGCGCGTATAGCCCTGCTTCTGCAGGAGCTCGCGTACCTCGGCTTCCTTGAAATTCTTCGGTACCGGCACCGGGAAGCAGATGAGCAAGCGCGGGTCGCAGGCCAGCTGCGCGCGCCGCATCATGTTGTCGTACATGCTCTCGGGAGTGTCGCGATGCACCGCGTGCGCGCAGTTGCGGCAAAAGAGGTGCGCCGCGCGGGCAAAGAGCAGCTTTAGGTGATCGTTGAGCTCGGTCATCGTGCCGACGGTCGAGCGTGAGGTGCGCACTGGATTGGTCTGATCGATGGCGATCGCAGGAGGAATTCCCGAGATGGAATCCACCTGCGGCTTGTCCATACGATCGAGAAACTGGCGCGCATAGGGCGAGAATGTCTCGACGTAGCGGCGCTGACCTTCCGCGTAGAGCGTGTCGAATACCAAGGATGACTTGCCCGAGCCGGACACGCCGGTCACCACCACAAGCTCGTTCAGCGGAATCGCAAGATCGAGATTCTTGAGGTTGTTCTGGCGTGCGCCACGCACATGGATGGCGTCGGCAGGGACGGCGGTCATTCCATCATCACCTTGGATGGTATCGATAGATACTGCGGGCAAGATATGCCCGAGCGGATCGGCCATTCTATAAGAGCACTGTCGCATCTGCATGGCATTGCACGAGCATCCAGTCGCGCACGGGCTGCGTACTGTATGAGTCGATCGGCATCGACCGGTGGAAGCCATTTCGCTGGGTGGCGGGGAGCGATCGTCCGGCTGTCGGCCCTATGCGACAAACTGTGCGAATTCCCCGTTCCGAAGCGTAGAATCTGGCGCCACGGGGGGGGAAGAACTCCCGCATCGGGGCGAAAGGTTTCACTCCGGTGGCCGGTCTAGTGACCGGATTTTCAACTTCATAAATGGAGAGGGGTTCATGAATACTCGAAAGACTGGAAGCATCGCCTTGGCTGCCGCTGCGGCGATCCTGTTCTCGGCAGCCTCATTCACGGCCGCTGCGGCCGATGATGGCAAGGTGAAGTGCGAAGGGGCCAATTCCTGCAAGGGCATGTCATCGTGCAAGTCATCCCATAACAGCTGTAAAGGCAAAAATTCCTGCAAGGGTCAGGGCTTTACAATGACGGGCAGCAAGGCTGATTGCGATGCAGCCAAGGCCAAAGTGAAGGCGGCCTCCTAAGAAGGGCTCGGCGGCCCTTAAAAGATGCTCACTCGCCCAACGCTGGGTTTCGGGCTTGGTCTGCGGGTCGATCACTACGAGACGATTCTCAATGAACGCCCCGCCGTCGACTGGTTCGAGGCTCTGACGGAGAACTATCTGGTGCCGGGCGGCAAGCCCCTGTACCACCTGACGCGCATTCGCGAGCATTACCCGATGGTGATGCACGGCGTCTCAATGTCGATCGGCAGCACGCAGCCGCTCGATCGCACTTATCTTGCAGAGGTGAAAGCGCTCGCGCAGCGCATTGAGCCTGCTTGGATTTCCGATCACCTCTGCTGGACCGGCGTTGCCGGCAAGAATCTGCACGACCTCATGCCGCTGCCTTATACGGAGGAGGCGTTGAAACACGTCGCGCACCGCGTGCGCACTGTGCAGGACATTCTCGGCCGGCGCATTCTCCTTGAGAACGTCTCGAGCTACGTTACTTTCCGCGACTCGCGTTTGTCAGAGTGGGATTTCCTGCGCGCTGTGGCGGAAGAGGCCGACTGTCTCATACTCCTCGACGTCAACAACATCTACGTCTCGAGCATCAATCACGAATTTGATCCGCGTGAGTACCTTGCTGCAATTCCCGTCGAGCGTGTGCAGCAGATCCATCTCGCCGGCCACCAGAATCACGGCGACTACCTCATCGACACCCACGATCATCCGGTGCCGGATCCGGTGTGGGCGCTGTATGCGGATGCCGTACGGCGTTTTGGCCGGGTCTCGACCATGATCGAGCGTGATGCAAATATTCCGCCGCTCGCCGAGTTGCAGGACGAGCTCATGGCCGCGCGCCGCACCGCCGACGCTGCGCTTTCTGGCGATCGCCTGCAGCGCGCCGGATAAAGCCCGCATGAGCGCTCTGTATTCCCTCGAGAATGACTTCCAAAGTTTCCTTCTCACGGGCACCGCGGATATTGAAAAACGCGTGGTCGGCACCGCGAGGGTGCCAATCGCGACTCGCCTTGCGATCTACGGCAATGCTTACCGCTCGCGCCTCGCCGAGACTCTGGAGGCGCACTATCCGGCGCTCGCGGCGCTGCTCGGCGCAGCGGATTTCGACCATCTGTGCAGTGCCTATATTGACGCCCACGATTCGCACTTCACGTCGATCCGATTTTACGGCGGCGACCTGGGCGTGTTCCTCGCGACCCAGCAGGACTATGAATCGACCGCTGTCCTTGCCGAGCTTGCGCGCTGGGAATGGGCGATGACCGAAGTGTTTGACGCCGCGGATGCAGCACCTATTGATGTGCAGGCATTGGCACGGGTTGCCCCCACGGAATGGGCGGCGCTTGAATTTGACCTGCACCCCTCGCTGCGCCGGCTCGACCTGCATTGGAACGCACCGGCGCTATGGAAAGCGTTGACGGACGCTCAGCCGCCTCCTGAGACCGCCTCGCAGGATGCGCCCGTCGCGTGGCTCCTATGGCGCCGCGAGCTGCAGATTTACTTTCGGCCGCTCACGGCGCCCGAGGCCCAAGCGCTCGATGCAGTGCGCGCGGGTCAAAGCTTCGGCGCGCTCTGCGTTGCGCTCTGCACGTCCGGCAGCGAAGCGCAAGCGCCGGCGCGGGCCGCCGGCTACCTGCGCGAATGGGTTGAATCGGGGATGATCGTCGGCACGCGCGCCTGCGAAGAGTAAAATGCCGGGCCCCGCTTCCTGGCAAATGTTCGTATGCGTATCCTGGTGGTCGAGGACAATGACCTGGTCGCGGATGCGATTGCCCGCGGGCTCGGTAATGCGGGCTTTGCGGTGGATCGCGCCGCGAGCGCGGAGCTTGCCGCGACCGCGCTTGCGGCGGAACACTTTGACCTCGCCGTCGTCGACATCGGGCTTCCCGGTGAAGACGGCCTCACATTCGTGCGCCGTCTGCGCAGCCAGGGTGCAAATCTGCCCGTCCTGATATTGACGGCCCGGGAAACGGTTGCGATGCGCGTCGAGGCCCTGGATCTGGGCGCGGACGACTTTCTGATGAAACCCTTTGAGCAGGCGGAGCTCGCCGCGCGCTGCCGCGCGCTGATTCGTCGCGCGAACCTCAACACCAGCGGACAGCTGAATTTCGGCAGACTGCGTATCGATGTCGCTGGGCGGCAGCTGCGTATTGACGATCGCGCAGTGGAGCTGACGGGACGCGAGTGGCTGGTACTCGAGTGCCTGGCGTTTTCCGCCGGGCGTGTCGTCTCGAAGGAGCGTCTGCAGCAGGCGATCGCGAGTTACGATCAGGCGATGACGCCGAACGCGGTCGAAGTCTACGTCTCGCGGGTGCGCGCAAAACTTGCCGACGCCGCGCTCATCCGCACGGTGCGCGGCTTGGGATATCGCCTCGATGAGCCTGAAGGTTGATCCGCCAACATCGATTCACCGGCGTCTGCTGCTCCTGCTGCTGCCGCCGCTGACGCTGCTGATGCTGGTTGGCGGATTCGCCGACTACCGGGCATCAATGTTCTTCATGCGCACGGCCTACGATCAGAGTCTGGCAGACGCGGCGTTCGCGCAAGCCGCGCTCGTTAAAGTCACGGCCGGCAGGATCTACGTGCAGTTGCCGCCGCAAGCGCAATCGAGCGTGCACACCCATCGCGCCGAGACCTTTTTCTACTCAATCTGGGGTCCGGATCATTTGCTGGTCGCCGGCAACCCGCAACTGCCCGGCGCCCTGGCAGGTGAAGGCAATCCATCCTACGCGGATGCCTGGCTCGGGCGCGAGCGAATCCGCGTCGTGACCTATCGCATGCCGACCGAGGCGGGAGTTGCCACGATCAATGTCGGCGAAACGACCAACCGGCGGGATGTCGCGCGGCATTTCATCCTCACCAGCACCTGGCTCGTGGATTTCATTCTGATTGATGCCACGCTGGTCATGGTGTTGATCGGAGTCCGCTATGGGCTGCGGCCGCTGGTGGCGGTGCGCGGCCAGATCGAGGCGCGTTCGCCGCGCGAGCTGCGGCCGCTTGAAACCGCGGCGGTGCCAACCGAAGTACGACCATTGGTTGATGCTTTGAATGGGCTCTTTGAAGTACTGCGCGAGGCCGCCCGCTCGCAGCGCCAGTTCGTCGCCGACGCCGCGCATCAGTTGCGCACGCCCATCGCGGGCCTGCTCGGACATCTTGAGCTTTTGACGCAGGACCCGGCGGCGCAGGGCCTTGAGTCGCACCTCGCGACTCTGCGCGACGGCGTCAGCCGGGTTGCGCATTCGGCCAATCAGCTCCTGGCACTAGCGCGCGCCGAGCCGTCGGCAAACTTGGCCGACCGTTTCGAAAATATTGAACTTCAGCCTCTCATCGAGCGAGTGATCGAGCGCAACATCGATCGCTCGGTCAAAGCGCGACTCGACCTCGGTGCGGATGTCGATCCTGCGAGCGTCACCGGCAGCGCGTGGCTCATCGAGGATCTGCTCGGCAATCTCGTCGACAACGCGCTCAATTACACCCCCGCCGGAGGCCGCGTCACCGTGCGCTGCGGAGGTGGGGCGAGCGATCCGTATCTCGAGGTCGAGGATGACGGGCCGGGCATTCCGGAGGCTGAACGCGGGCGGGTGCGGCAGCGCTTCTACCGCCTGCCAGGATCCCAAGGCCACGGCTGTGGCCTCGGGCTTGCGATCGTCGAGGAGATCTGCCGCCTGCACCGTGCCGACGTCACAATCGACTCAGGCGCGGGGGGTCGCGGAACGAGAATTAGGGTGCAATTTCCGCCTGCGGAGGCCGTGGGGCACGAGGAAACTGCGGATGCCGTCACATCCTGAGCATCGTGGCTCGCTATCGTCAGCTTCACGAAAGGTTTGATCTCTATGGTTACGCGCATGAACCTTGTGGCATCAACGCTCCGGCCTGCAATAGCACTCGAATTGAAGGCGAGCGCGGGCTTCACGCTCGTCGAACTACTGACCGTGATCACCATTGTCGCGATCCTGGTCGCGTTAGGCATGCCCTCGTACCGGAATGTCACGGATTCGAACCGCATCTCCGGCGAAGTAAACGGCCTTCTGGGCGACATGCAATATGCACGCTCAGAGGCCATCAAAGAGGGTCAGACGGTCACGGTGTGCAGCTCTGCCAACCCGACAGCCGCCGCACCGACCTGTTCCGGCGCCACTTCGTGGCAAAGCGGCTGGATCGTGTTTTCCGACCCGAATAGCAATCAAACGGTTGATGCCAACGAACCTGTATTGAAAGTGCAGCGGCCATTCGCCGTCGGCGATACATTCAATAGCGCTCCGGCTACCAGCGCCGTGACCTTCAATCGCGAGGGCTTTGCGCTCGGGATTCCCAATACAATCACCGTCACACTGCACGCCGTCGTCCCGACTGCAAACTCGACGCGCTGCCTGCAGATCACCATCGTCGGACAGCTGACAACGCAAACGTCGGGCCAGGGAGCCTGCACATGAAATGCCGCAGCGAAGCTATCGTACGTGAAGGCGGCTTCAGCCTCATCGAAGTTATGGTGGCGCTCATTATTGTCTCGGTCGGCCTTCTCGGCATCGCAAAAATGCAGGCGCTCGCCTATGCCAGCACCGGTATCGCGGGCAAGCGCTCACTCGCCGCGATCCAGGCTTCGAGCCTGGCATCGAGCATGAGCGCGAACCGCGCCTATTGGGCCGCAGGTCTTGCGCCGCCGACCATTACCGTCAACGGCAACGCGATTGCCTCAGCCGATCCAGCCCTGTCGGCCGGGACGGACTGCACGCTCGCAGGCGCCGCGCCCTGTACGCCAAGTCAAGTCGCGGGCTATGACATGCAGGCCTGGGCGGATGCCTTGAAAACGCTGCTCGTGAACGATCAGGCGACCATTACCTGCACCCAAGGCGTGGTGCCTGTGAACTGCGTCGTCACGATCACCTGGACGGAGAATCAGGTCGCCCTCAATAGCCAGGAGGCCGCTGCCTCGAACGCCGCGGCCGCGGCCGGTACTCCCGCGGCGCTGCAGCTGCCCTCTTATACGTTGTACGTGCAGCCATGAACGCGCACTTCACACAGCCACTTGGTCGCATGCGCCGCGCGGAGCAAGGCTTTACGCTCGTAGAGCTGTCGATCGCCGTGCTGATTGGCCTCTTTCTGCTCGGCGGCTTGCTGACGCTGGTGCAGGACATGCGCCGCACGTTTGGCGCACAAAACCAGCTCGGCCAGCTGCAGGATAACGAGCGCCTCGCCATGACGTTGATCGCCGATGTCATCCAGGCGGCGGGCTACTATCCAGATCCGACACTTAACACGGCCACGACCACCTTCACGGGTGTTGCGCCGTTCACGCAGCTTGGCCAGGCGATCGCGGGTACGCATGTCGCCGCCGCGCCCGGCGACAGCATCACGGTGCAATTCAATACCGCCCTCAATGACGGCGTCATCAATTGCAAGGGAAGCTCCAATACGGCCTTCGCCCCTACTCATATCTTCGTCAATGCTTTCAGTGTGACTGCCCTAAACGGCGGGCAGCTTCTGTGCAAGCTCGACGCGGCGGCAGCAGTCCCCTTGATCACGGGAGTGCAGAACCTGCAGATCCTGTACGGCGTGAAGAGAAACCTCGCCGTTGCCAACAACAATGTCGACACGTTTCTGAACGCGGCACAGATGACCCCGGCGGATTGGACCAACCTCATCTGCGTGAAGGTGACGCTTACCTTCAAGAACCCGCTGGCGGCGACCCAGCCAGGACAGCCGGCCACCATTCCCTTCACGCGCGTCGTCACCGTGATGAGCCGAGCGGGCGCTAACACATGATTACACCCGATCGACATTTGCATTGCGGCGAGCGCGGCGTGGTGCTGGTCTCTAGCCTGCTTATGCTCCTGGTCGTGACCATATTGGCGGTCGCGATATTCCGTAATTTCGGCCTCGGGGAGAAAATTGCCGGCAATCAGCGCGAGAAGCAGCGCGCGCTGCATGCCGCCGAAACTGCGCAGCAGTACGCCGAATGGTGGCTGTCCTCCGGCACGGGCGTGACGACACCGGTCGTCTGCAACGCTGTCATCGCTGCCCCCGCCGGTCAGGTGTGCGCGAACACTTTGCCGAGCGTCATGCCGAATCAGAATGTCGCGAACCTCGCCTGGCCGGCGGGCGTGACCTACGCCCCGCCCAACATGCAGTTCAATGCAGCGGGTGGCGTGAATCAGTATTTCCAGACGCCGCTTTTCTACATTTCCTATCTTGGTACTACCGCTGACAGTAGCACGAGCAATTTTAAGCTCCTCTATCAGGTCGACGCCGTCGGCTACGGCGGCAGTCAAAATGCCGTCGCTGTGGTTGAAAGTACCTATTACGTCACCAGCGGCGTGTGTGACCTTGGAGCCTTGGGAGGCTGCCCGCCGGGCGGCAAGAAGGGCGGTCGCCTCACCTGGATCGAGCGGCGCTAGGAG
>DAITPA010000027.1:0-9199 GCA_036833805.1 Steroidobacteraceae bacterium
GGATTTTCATATTTGAAACTTAAGATACGAACACGTTATCGTCGTAGCGATAGAGATACACGCCGCTCTTAAGCTCGGGAGGATTTTTAATTTCGTCGGCGTTGTAATACTTGATATATAATTCCACCTCGTTGCCAAATGCCTTGTTGCTTAATACCGAAGTTGTGGAAAGACGCGGGTTAATCTCAAAAATATATCCCTTCCCCTCCAACAGTTTCAGCTGGACGTTGAAGGGACCGCGCGGATTATACTTCGCGACAATATCCGTGCAGAGCTTCTCAATAAGTTCATTGTGCTCCGAAACGGCTGCGCGGGTAATACCACGTTTCTCAATGACTCTTTTCGGTACGACACCAACCATCTTATTGCGGTTATTGACGATAACCGAAATCGTATACTCTGCCCCCTCTATGTAAGGTTGCACTAAAATATCGTCGAATTGTGTATCGTACAGCTTCAAATATCCTTCGAGTTGCTCTGGGGTTTTCACGATATGGAATTGCCGCGAACCCTCACCCGATACAGGTTTCGCGATTGCTGGATAGACGACTTTTTCTTTAGTTTTGTATGGCGGCAAAAAAGATATATTCGCCCCCGCAAGCTCGTTCATGAGTTGCTTTTTATTAACGCACAGATATATGAAATCGGCAGATGGCATCACCATCAGAAGTTCCGGAGTGTTTTTCGACAATTCTATAAATGCCAATAGCTCCCGGTTGGTTCCCGGCACGACACAATCGATATTCCATTTTTTAATCAGAGCTTCGATCTCCCCGGAAAATGTCGGGCTGTTGCCGAAAGGTATTTTTTGAAACGGAAACCCCAAGTGAGGTGCGGCATTCTGGTCTCCTGCATCAGCCAAAAACAAATTGTATGTTTTCTGCATCGATCGTGCAAAAAAAATGGGGCTGCCCCCGCCGGCACAAGTAAAGAGGATATTTTTAACTTTAGTGCTCATAGCTTGTATCTAACTACTGTGTACTCGTCAATATTGGTGAATCCCGCGGACGTTGCGGGTATGGCGACTTTCGATGTTCTGATAATGCGCAACAAATTGCTTTTGTATGTTCCCTCGACAAACGATGAGAGATGCTGTGCATTGGGGTCGGGGAAGCTGGTAGCAACATCTCTAGCCAACGCCGGTATTACCTCCTCCCAATTGACTTCTGCGGCTACAGCGGTAGCGTCTCTGGCGGCGAAGGCGGAAAGCAAGTGCTCGGCACTATACTTTGCCGATTCCCAATATGCCGCCACGAGCACAACAACAAGGACGACACCGATACCAACAGCATAGCGTCTTGTCATTGCCGATTTGTCCAAACGACGTGGGTGTACATCTTTAGCCGATAGGTCCCGAAACCTCCCGGCGAATCAGTTGTCGCACAGGGCCGCATTCGGCTTTTCGTTCAGCTTCAATGTGAGCCATGCGCTCGACCCACTAGACCCGCCCGACGTTACCCATACCAGCACCGTAGATCGGCGCGCCGCGTGCGTGAGGAGGAAGGCGGACGACGCGACGCCCATCTCGCGCTTGCCGCATATTTTTGTGGCACCGATTCCTGCAGACGAAAGAGAAGTAAGCGGTTCGTCGAAATCGCACCCCTCGTAATTCGTCCCGAAACAACCCCCCTCTTGCGGTAACCCTGGTTCGATTGTGATCTCCTCTGGCCCGAACTTGCGTAGCCTGAGCATCGGCGGACTACGCCAGATGCTCTAGTGGTGCCCGAGGTCGGACTCGAACCGACACGCTTTTAAAGGCGGTGGATTTTCATCTCACTTCGGCTTTCGCCGCCCTGAGCGACATCACTCAGGTTCGTGGTCTGGAGCACGCCTTCACCCTGGCCGCGCGGCTTTAGGTGCCCGCCGTCTGCTCTCTACACCTTCCCTCTAATGGAGGGCTTGGCTCGGCGTGAGCTCGAACGGTTGCCGTTCTGGGCCTTCACCGACTTTGACGGGCTTCACCTCAAAAATTTCTTAATGAGGGCTCAAGTTATTTAGTCTGAGTCCACTGCGTCTACCAATTCCGCCACTCGGGCTTTTTCTCAGGGGGATTCTACCGCAACATGCGCGCGTGCAGCTCCAAGACTTTGCGTATGACATTCCGCCCGATCGCGTGGCTCAAACGCCGCTGGCAGAGCGCTCCGCGAGCCGGCTCCTTGCCCTAGAAGGGCAAACCGGCGGATTTGCGGATCGGATGATGCGCGATTTGCCCGAGCTGTTGCTGCCGGGTGATCTTCTTATATTCAACGATACGCGTGTGGTTGCCGCGCGGCTCCTGGGCAAAAATGCCTCCGGCGGGCGGGTCGAGGTCCTGCTCGAGCGCTCGCTTGGGGCCGACCAGGCACTCGTGCAGATCAAGGGAAGTAAGTCGCTTCTCGTGGGAAGCGAGATTGCGACCGCCGGCGGCGCGGTGCGTCTGCTGGAACGCTGCGAAGACCTGTGGCGAGTGGGGCTCGTCGCTCCCGCGCTCGAGCTCTTCGAGGCATTCGGCAACGTGCCGCTGCCTCCGTATATCCGTCGCAGTCCGGAACCTGACGACCGCGAGCGCTACCAGAGCATCTTCGCGCGCGAGCCAGGCGCGGTCGCCGCGCCGACGGCGAGTCTGCACTTCGATCGAGCATTGATGGCAGCATTGCAGAAGCGGGGAGTACAACATGCCTTCATTACGTTGCACGTCGGCGCCGGCACCTTTCAGCCGGTACGAACAGCCAGGCTCGATGAGCACGTGCTGCACGCGGAGCGCGTGCAGGTGAGTGCGACGACTTGCGATGCGGTGCGGCGTGCGCGCGCGCTCGGCCATCGTGTGATTGCCGTCGGCACGACAGTCGTGCGTGCACTCGAGTCGGCCATCTTGAATGCGCCCGCAGGGAGCACGGCTGCATCGATTGCACCTCTTGCCGGAGAAACTCGGCTCTTCATCCGCCCGGGCTTCAAATTTCGCATCACGGACGCACTGCTCACAAACTTCCACGTGTCAGAGTCAACGCTACTCATGCTGGTGTGCGCGTTCGCCGGACGTGACCACACGCTTACGGCGTATGCGCATGCGATCCGAAGTGGATATCGGTTTTTCAGCTACGGCGATGCGATGTTCGTGACGCCGCAAGGAGCTTCTGCCTCGTGAGGCCAACTTACGAAGTGCTTACGACTGACGGCACAGCACGCGTGGGGCGGCTCGTCACCGCCCACGGCAGCATCGATACGCCCGCCTTCATGCCCGTCGGGACCTATGGGACGGTGAAGGCGATGACGCCTGAGGAGCTATCCGATCTGGGCGCACAGATCATTCTCGGTAACACTTTCCACCTCATGCTGCGGCCCGGAACCGCCGTGATTGCCTTGCACGGTGGGCTGCATCGGTTCATGCACTGGACACATCCAATCCTGACGGATTCGGGCGGGTTCCAGGTTTTTAGCCTTGCAAGCCTGCGCAAAATCACGGAGGAAGGAGTGCATTTTCGCTCGCCTCTCGACGGAGGCGAGGTGCGCTTGACCCCGGAGGACTCGATGGACATGCAGTTGGCGCTGCGCTCCGACATTGCTATGGCGCTCGATGACTGCACGCCTTTTCCGGCCACCGAGGATGAGGCGCGTACATCCATGGAGCGCTCCATGCGCTGGGCCGAGCGCAGCCACGCGCACTACCATCAAAATGAGGCGCCCGGAGGCCTATTTGGCATCGTGCAGGGCGGCATGCATGCATCGCTCAGATTGGCTTCCCTCGAGGCGCTGCTGCGACGGGACTGGGCGGGCCTTGCGCTTGGCGGACTTGCAGTCGGGGAGCCGGAAGAGGAGCGCTTGCGCGTGTTGGAGGAAATCGTCCCCGCAATGCCGGCTGGCCGGCCACGCTACCTCATGGGCGTCGGCCGCCCGGAGGATATCGTGGCGGCGGTGGTGCGCGGCATCGACCTCTTCGACTGTGTGATTCCGACCCGCCACGCGCGTAACGGCCATCTCTTCACGTCGACGGGATTCATCAATATCAGGAATGCCAGCCACCAAATGGACCTGGGGCCGATCGATCCCACGTGCAGCTGCTATACCTGCCGCAACTTCTCGCGCTCGTATCTGCGCCACCTCGACCGCTGCAAGGAGATTCTCGGGGCACGGCTCAACACGATTCATAACCTGCACGTATACCTCTGCCTCATGCGCTCGCTGCGGGCGGCCATTGCCGAGGGGCGTTTGGCGAGCTTCGCGGCGAGCTACTCGGCTGAGCGCCGGGAGGCGGCGGGTGCTGTGGCATAATGCCGCCCCCTTAAGGTAGGTGCAGTCATGAATTCTCTTATTCCCGATGCGTGGGCGCAGGGCACCGGCATGACCGGCAACGGTCAGCTGGCGCCGCTTTTGATGATGGTGGTGTTCATCGCCATCTTCTATTTTCTCTTGATCCGGCCGCAGCAAAGGAAGGCGAAGGAACATCAGGCGATGATCGCCAAACTCGCCGCGGGTGATGAAGTCGTGACGGCTGGGGGGCTTTTGGGGCGCGTGCTCGAGGTCGGCGACAGCTTCGTGACGATCGAGATTGCCGATGGCGTGCGCGTGAAGGTGCAGCGGTTTCAGGTGATTTCACTTATGCCCAAGGGCACATTGAAAAGCGCCTGACCATGCTCGAGTACGCTCGCTGGAAATACATCCTCGTCGCCACCGTTCTCGTCCTTGCGTTGTTCTTCGCGTTGCCTAACTTCTTTGGCGAGGATGCGGCACTGCAGCTTGCGCGGAAGGACCACGCAACCATCGATGCGGCAGCCGAGCAGACGGTGCAGAAGTTCCTGACGGACGAGAAGATCGGCTACACGAAAACCTACATCGATACCGGGCGGCTCATGGTGCGCTTCCCGAACGTGGTCGAACAGTTGAAGGCGCGCGATGCCGTCAATGATCGCTATGCAGCGCAGTACCTGACCGCTCTTTCCTTTGCGCCGCGGGCGCCTGAGGTGCTGCGTCGACTTGGGCTGCGGCCGATGCCGTTGGGTCTGGATCTGCGCGGCGGCCTGTATCTTCTCTATCAAGTCGATATCAATGGCGCGGTTAATCAGCTTCTCGAAGGCTACGAGCAGGACATCCGGCGCACGCTCGCGCAGGTCAATCTACCGTTCACCGACGTCGTTCCGATCAGCTTGAATAGCCCGCGTCCGAACGGCGTGCAGGTCACGTTGCCCGCGAACGCCGACACGGCAGCCGTGCAGGCGGCGCTGACGAAGCCGCTGTCGGATCTGAAGCTTGAGATCGTCCAGCTGTCGAGCGGGCCTGCCGTGCAGGCGTCGCTGACACCCGTGCAAATGCGCCAGCGCCAGGACTACGCGATTCAGCAGAACCTTACGACCTTGCGCAATCGTGTCAATGAGCTCGGCGTCTCTGAGCCCATCGTGCAGCGGCAGGGACTCGACCGCATCAATGTGCAGCTGCCGGGCGTGCAGAACTCTGCCGAGGTGAAGGACATTCTCGGCAAGGTTGCAACCTTGGAGTTCCGCCTCGAGGACACGCAGAACAACGCCGCCGCGGCGGCACAGCGCGGCCGCGCGCCTCTGGGCTCGAAGCTCTACCACATGCGCGACGGCCGGCCGGTGCTGTTGAAGCGCGACATCATCGTCACGGGCGACCAATTGACCGACGCGCGCACTTCCGCGACCCAGGAAGGCCCGGGCGTCTCTCTCAAGCTCGACGCGCGCGGTGGCGATCAAATGCTGAAGACAACGCGCGCCAATCTCGACCGCCGCATGGGCGTCGTGTTCATCGAACGCGGCCATGAGACAACGACGGTGAATGGCAAGAAGGAGACGCGTGAGGTCACGAACGAGGAGGTCATCAACTTGGCGACCATCCGCGGAGTCTTCAGCAATAACTTTCAAATCACGGGTCTGGGTGCCGGTGAGGCGCGGGACCTCGCTTTATTGCTGCGCTCCGGGCAGCTCGCGGCCCCGCTAGATCCGATCGAAGAGCGCGCCGTCGGCCCGAGCCTTGGCCAGGACAATATCGTAAAGGGGGTGCGCGCCCTCATCATCGGCATGACGGCCGTATTCGTGTTCATGGTGCTTTATTACCGGGTCTTCGGCCTTGTCGCCGACGGCGTGCTGCTCGCCAACGTCGTCCTCTTGACGGCGCTGTTGTCGATCATGCGTGCCTCACTGTCGCTGCCCGGCATCGCGGGCATCATCCTGACGGTGGGCATGGCGGTTGATGCCAACGTCCTTATATATGAGCGCATCCGCGAGGAGCTGCGCGCGGGCGTCTCGCCGCAATCGGCGATCCGTCTCGGCTTTGAGAAGGCATTCTCGGCGATTGCCGACTCAAACATCACAACCTTGATCGCAGGCGTCGTGCTGTGGGTATTCGGCACGGGACCGATCCGCGGCTTCGCCATTGTGCTGACGCTTGGGATCGCAACCTCCATGTTCACGGCGCTCATGGGCAGCCGTGCGCTCATTACGCTTATGTACGGCGGCCGGCGTAAGCTCGTTAAGCTGCCAATCTAGAGGTCACGCGCGTGGAATTTTTCAGAAAGCCGACGCAATTCCCGTTCATGGCCACACGCAAGCTGTGGTACGGGCTCTCGATAATATTGATGCTCGCGTCGTTCGTGTCGTTTGCGACCCGCGGGCTCAATTTCGGCATCGATTTCACCGGCGGCGTGAGTGTTGAAGTGAGCTTTCCGCGCACCGCGAACGTAGATGCCATACGCACGCACCTTGAAGAGGGGGGCTTTAAGGAACCGCAGGTGCAGAACTTCGGCTCCTCGCGCGACATCGCAATCCGGCTGCCGCCGGCTCCCGCGCAGAACGGCGCTGCAATTCGCGCAAAACTCGAGCAGTCGCTGAAATCCATTGATGCCGGCGCACAGATTCTGCGCCTCGACGTCGTCGGTCCACAGGTCGGCAACGAGCTTAAGAAAAGCGCGGTATTGGCCCTCGGTTTCACGCTGCTGCTCATCTTCATCTACATCGCGTTTCGCTTTAATACCTGGCGGCTGTCATTGGGCGCGATTCTCGCCGTCGTGCACGATCCGATCCTGGTGCTCGGCATATTTTCGGTCACGCAGACGCCGTTTGATCTGGCGGTGGTTGCGGCGATCCTGGCCGTAATCGGCTATTCATTGAACGACACGGTCGTCGTGTTCGATCGTATTCGCGAGCGCTTCCACGCCAACCGCCGGCTCGTCCCGGCGCTGGCGCTCGATCAATCGATCAATCAGACGCTCTCACGGACGATCATGACGAAAGTGGTCACGGCCATCGTAGTCGTGGCGCTGCTGTTCCTGGGCGGCGCAGTGCTGCGCGGCTTCTCCGAAGCGCTCATGATCGGCATCATCGCCGGCACCTATTCCTCGATCTATATTTCAAGCGCTATTGCGCTTGATTGTGGTCTTACCTCCGAACACATATTTCCCACCTTGAAGAAGGCCGCGGCCGACGCCTTGCCGTAGCCCTGATCGACAACAGCCATGCTCGGGCTCCTGACCGATCCGCAAGCGTGGCTTTCGCTTGTCATCCTGACGGCGCTCGAGATCGTTCTCGGCATCGACAACATCATCTTTATTGCGCTCCTCGTCGGCCGTCTGCCCATCAGGCGCCAGGAACGAGCGCGGATCGTGGGGTTGTCTGTTGCGATGCTGACGCGCATTGCGCTCCTGTATTGCATCGTTTGGCTGACGCGCCTCACGCAGCCATGGTTCAGCGTCGCGGCTGTCGCGTTGTCAGCCCGCGACCTCATACTCATTGGTGGCGGGCTCTTTCTCCTTGTGAAGAGCGTCACCGAGATCCACCACACGCTTGAGCGCACGCGCTCCGAGCCCAAAGCGCGCCGCTATGCGAGTTTTGGACTGATCGTCGCGCAGATCGCAGTCATCGATATCGTCTTGTCGCTCGATTCTGTTTTTACCGCCGTGGGGCTCGCCAATCAGCTTTCGATCATGGTGACCGCGATCATCATCGCGATCATCGTCATGATGTTGCTCGCGCGCGGGGTCGCCGCATTCATCGAGCGCTATCCGACCATAAAGGTGCTGGCGCTCGCGTTTCTCATCCTGATCGGCGCCGCGCTCATCGCTTCGGGCCTGCATTTTGAGATCCCAAAGGGCTATCTGTACTTCGCCATGGGATTCGCAGTGGCCGTGGAACTTACCAATATCCGCGTGCGGCGGCATCTGGATGCACGCCGACGCGGCCGCGGTCGCTGATGGGGATGGCTTGCGGACCGGCCGACCCCTACAATCCGCTCACTTAAGCTTCGGGGCGGGCTCATGAATTGGCGCAGAAAGACCGTTGAACAGTGTCTGGCAGGTGCCGAGCGCAAGAGCTTGCGCCGCTCGCTCGGCGCATTACAGCTCACAATGCTCGGCATTGGTGCGGTCATCGGCACCGGCATTTTTGTCCTGACGGCGATCGGTGCCGAGCGTGCCGGGCCCGGTCTAATGCTGTCGTTCGTCATTGCCGGCTTCGTGTGCGCGTTTGCCGCGCTCGCCTATGCCGAGATGTCCGCCATGGTGCCGGTCAGCGGCAGTGCCTACACCTATTCGTACGCCGTCATGGGCGAGTTCTTCGCCTGGATCGTGGGCTGGAATCTGATTCTGGAATACGCCGTTTCGGCTGCTGCGGTGGCGGTTGGCTGGTCGGGCTACATGGCGGGCCTCCTGCTGAGCCTCGGCATGCCGATGCCGCTGTCCCTGAAGGCCGGCGTGTTCGCCGTGCATGGAGGCGGGATCAATGTGCTCGCAGCGGGTTCCGTGCTCCTTGTCACCTGCCTCCTGATCATTGGTACGCGCGCGAGCGCCGCGGTGACATCGGTGCTCGTATGCGTGAAGCTCACAGCCCTTGCCGCCTTCATTTTCATCGTTCTGCCCAAGATCGACTGGGCGCATTTCACCCCATTCATGCCTTTCGGCTTCGCGTCGCACGATGTTGACGGCATGGCCAAAGGCGTGATGGCGGCAGCGGCGCTCATCTTCTTTGCCTATGTGGGCTTTGATGCGGTGGCAACCGCGGCGGAGGAAACCCGCAACCCCAACCGTAACGTGCCGCTTGGGATCCTGGGATCCCTAGGTGTGTGCACGCTCCTCTACGTGCTGGTTGCAGCCGGCGCCATTGGCTCAACGCCCTATCAGCAGCTGGTCGGCAACACCGAGCCGCTCGCCTACATCCTGCGGCATCTGGGCTTCGCAACCGTCGGTAATCTCGTGGCGCTCGCCGCGATTCTGGCGCTG
>DAITPA010000027.1:9209-22956 GCA_036833805.1 Steroidobacteraceae bacterium
GTCCTGATGATGCTCTTTGGTCAGTCGCGCATTTTCTTCGTGATGTCGCGCGATGGCTTGCTGCCCGAGGTCTTCAGTCGCGTTCACAAGCGCTTTCAGACGCCGCACATCATCACCGCGGTGACCGGATGCATTGTCGCGGTCATAGCAGGTTTGTTCTCGGTCTCGGAAATCGCCGAACTCTCCAACACCGGAACACTGTTCGCATTCATTGCCGTCAGTATCGCGGTCGTGGTGCTGCGGCGCACGCAGCCCGAGCGGCCGCGGCCGTTTCGCTGCCCCGCCGTCGGCATTGTCGGAACGCTCGCGGTGTTGGGATGCGGGTATCTCTTCGTGAGCCTGCCCGGCATTGCGCAGACGCGCTTCTGGGTATGGACGGCGATCGGCGCGCTCGTGTATTTCCTGTACGGCTACAAGCGCAGTCCGCTCGCGAAGCCCGCGCCCGCATAACTGCCGGGCGTCCGCGCCCGCGTTACTCGTCGCGCAGGTCCTTCGGCACGTGGCGCGCGAGCGCCGCGAGGAGCGCCGTGTAGACCCGTGGTGCCCCGGCCACGACATTTCCCTTCTGCGTATAAATCTCACCGGTGAGCGTGCCGATACGGCCGCCCGCTTCCTGGATCAGGAGCGTTCCCGCAGCGGTATCCCAGGGACTCAATCCAATTTCCCAGAACGCATCGACACGCCCGGCCGCGACATACGCAAGATCAAGAGCGGCCGATCCTGGGCGGCGCACGCCCGCGGATTTCATCATCACGGTTTTCAGCATCGCCATGTAAGCGTCGATGTAGCGTGTGTTGGATCGGTACGGAAAGCCTGTGGCGATGAGCGCGCCTTCGAGCGTGCGCTGCTGGGTGACGCGCATGCGCCGGTTATCCACATGTGCGCCGCCGCCGTTCGAGGCGGTAAAGAGTTCCTGGCGCAAGGGGTCGTATATGACGGCGTGTTCGAGCTTGCCCTTGTGTTCGCAGGCAATCGATACGCAAAAGACAGGATTGCCGTGCACGAAGTTCGTCGTGCCATCGAGCGGATCGATGATCCAACGGGTATCGTCGGCGCCGCTCGCGCCACTTTCCTCGGCGAGGATTGCATGATCGGGATATGCCTTGTGGATGACGGCGATAATCTCCCGTTCGGCGGCATGATCGACTTCCGTGACGAAATCGTTGCGCCCTTTGGATGCCACCTGCAGGCTGTCGAGGCGCGACATGCTGCGCACGATGATCTCGCCGGCGCGGCGCGCAGCGCGTACGGCGATGTTGAGAAGGGGCTGCATGCAGTTGAGGATAGCATCCGGTGATCCGCATAGTCCTAGTTGAACCCTCCCATCCGGGCAATATCGGAGCAGCCGCACGCGCCATGAAGAACATGGCGCTCGATGAGCTCGTGCTGGTGCGCCCCAAGCTCTTTCCGCATCCTGAGGCGACCGCACGCGCATCCGACGCGGACGATGTGCTCACGAAGGCACGCGTGGTCGGCACGCTCGCCGAGGCGATTGCGGGCTGCGGTTTCATCGCCGCGACGACCTCGCGCCATCGCGATCGCAATTTCCGCATTGTCGACGCTCGCGAAGCGGCCGCGCGTCTCGTCGCCGAGGCGGCGTGCGCGCCGGTGGCGCTGCTGTTTGGCGCCGAGCGCACCGGATTGACCAACGAGGAGCTCGAGGCCGCGCACGTGCTCATTCGGATTCCCGCGCATGAGCGCTATTTGTCGCTCAATCTCGCGATGGCCGTGCAGATCATGGCCTACGAGCTCTTCTGCGCGAGTGCGCTGGCGATGCCCGTGCAGATCCCTGCGGTGCCGCTTGCGAGCGCTGCAGACCTTGCGCTTCTTTACGAGCATTGGGCGGCGGTGCTCGAGGAAGTCGACTTTAGAGACCGCACCCAGAGCGGCACTCACTTGATGGGGCGCGTGCGCAGGCTCATGCAGCGCGCCGAGCCTGACGTGAACGAGGTCAATATCCTGCGCGGCTTTCTCACCGCGGTGCAGAAACGCCGCAGGCCCGCGGGACCGCGCTCGTGAGCACGGCCGATCCCATCTACCTTGATTATGCGGCCACGACCCCGGTCGACCCGCTCGTTGTCGCGGCCATGAACGAATGCCTGGGAGTGGATGCTGATTTCGCAAATCCTGCATCGGTGAGCCACGCTCCCGGCCGGCGGGCCCAGGCGCGTGTCGAGCGCGCGCGCGAGGAAGTTGCGGCGCTCATCGGTGCGGCGCCTGGTGAAATCGTGTTCACATCGGGCGCGACCGAATCGAACAATCTCGCGGTATTAGGGGTGGCCCGCGCGAATGCGGATCGGGGCCGGCACATCGTCAGCTCCCGCATCGAGCATCGAGCCGTGCTCGATCCGTGCCGGCGGCTCGAGAAAGAGGGCTTTTCGCTGACGTATGTCGAGCCTGATCGCGCCGGCCGCATCTCCCCTGAAGCGGTGCTCGCGGCCCTGCGCCCCGACACGGTGCTCGTGAGCCTGATGCATGTGAACAACGAGATCGGCGTGGTGCAGGACATCGCCGCAATCGGTGCAATTTGCCGGGCGCGCGATATTCCACTGCACACCGATGCGGCGCAGTCGGTGGGCAAACTGCCAATTGATGTGGGCGCTTTGTTCGTCGATTTTTTAAGTTTGACGGCGCACAAGCTCTACGGTCCCAAGGGCATCGGCGCGCTCTTTATCCGCGCCGGCAGTCGCGCTCGCTTGGCGGCGGTGAGCTTTGGCGGAGGTCAGGAGCGGGGTTTACGGCCGGGGACGCTTGCGACGCACCAGATCGTCGGTCTTGGGGCGGCCTGCACGCTTGCTCGCGAGCGTACAGGTGAACCCGAGCGCTTAGGGCGCTTGCGGGATGCGCTGTGGCGCGGGATTTCAGTGTTGGGCGGAACGCACTTGAACGGCGCGGGGGCGCCGCGCATCCCCGGTATTCTCTCCGTATCGATCGAAGGCGTAGACGGAGAGAGTCTCGTCGCAGGTTTGACGGAGCTCGCTCTTTCGACCGGTTCCGCCTGCAGTTCCGCGACCGGCGAGCCCTCGTACGTGCTGCGCGCGCTCGGACGCACGAGCGCCCTGGCGCAAAGCACGCTGCGCTTCAGTCTCGGCCGGCATACGACCGAGGAGGATATCGATCGGGCCGTCGCAGCGGTGACGCGTGAAGTCTCTCGTTTGCGGGCGGCGTCTCCGGCGTATTTCCAGAGGATTACGGATGATGGGATCATAAAGTCGCAGAATAGCCGCCTGATCGAGTCGGATCCTTTAGGCCCGGCGGTGCGGCGCTGGTTCGAAGGCTTGCCGCGCGCCGGCACGCTCAAGGGCGCGCCGGACGTGATTTGCGGAGAAGCGGGAGGCGTGGACCGGGACGCGTGGGTCCGCTTTCATGTGCAGATCGCCGACGGCGTTGTGAAGGATGCACGGTTTCAAGCCTACGGTTGCCCGCATACTCTGGCGGTGAGCGCATGGCTCACCGAGCAGCTTCCGGGTCGCAAGCTCTCTGAACTCTCGATTGGCGAGCCTGCAGACTGGGCGCGGGCGCTGTCGGTGCCGGTCGAGAAACTCGGTCGGCTGCTCGTGGTCGAAGATGCCTTACGTGCATGTGTTCTGTCGAAGCCCTAATCCAGCGTAGAATGGCCAAACGGAGTAATTCCGAACACGATGTCGATCTCGCTTACCGAATCCGCCGCACATCGAGTACAGAGCTTTTTAGTCGCTCGCGGGACGGGTGTCGGCCTGCGCCTTGGCGTGCGCAAGACCGGATGCTCAGGATTCGCCTACGTCATCAACTACGCGGACGCTCCTCAGCCGGGCGACATCGTTTTCGAAGATCGCGGCGTGAAGGTGTTCGTCGATCCGGTGAGCCTCACGCTCATCGACGGCACGGTTATCGACTTCGTGAAGCAAGGGCTCAATGAGGCTTTCCGCTTCAAGAACCCCAACGTGACCGGCGAGTGCGGCTGCGGGGAAAGCTTCAGCGTCTGAAGTCGGGCCTGCGATGTGTTTGCCGGACGTCTCCCCGGGAGTAGACTCACGCGCCTTGCCGGTCGCCTAGGCGCACCGCTAATCTTAGGAGTTCCTCGTTTCGCGGAGGTCTATTCGAATGCCGGTTGAGCGCACCCTTTCCATTGTGAAGCCTGACGGCGTCGCCCGAAACCTGATCGGCGAGGTCTACCATCGTTTCGAGCAGGCGGGTCTCACCGTCATCGCCGCACGCATGACTCATCTTTGCGAAAGAGATGCGCGCGCCTTTTACGCGGTGCATAAGGAGCGACCGTTCTACGCGGATCTCGTGCGCTACATGACATCCGGTCCAGTCGTCATTCAGGTACTCTCGGGCGAGGGCGCCATTGCCAAGAATCGTGACATCATGGGCGCGACCGACCCGAAGAGGGCCGCCAAGGGCACGATCCGTGGCGATTTGGCCGAGAGCATCGAGCGCAACGTCGTGCACGGCTCGGATGCGGCCGAGACTGCCGCGGCCGAGATCGCTTTCTTTTTCAGAACAACTGAGCTGCACGCGCGCAGTTGAGCTATGTGTTGCGTCCGCTCGCCATGATCTCTGCCGCAGCTTCCGAGCGAGTGAATCTCTTCGGCCTTGAAAGAGCGGCGCTTGAGACTCTCGTGCAGGAGATGGGCAGCAAGCCGTTCCGCGCCCGCCAGCTGATGCACTGGCTCTACAAGCGCGGCGAGGGGCGGATCGCCGAGATGACGGACCTTGCAAAGGACTTTCGTCTGCAGCTCGAGGCGCGCTGCGAAGTGCGCACGCCCGAGATCGTCGCCGTGCACACATCCGACGATGGCACGCGCAAGTGGCTCCTGAAGGCAGACGCCGCACAAGCATTTGAGATGGTGTTCATTCCGGAGCCCGACCGCGGCACGCTGTGCATCTCCTCGCAGGTCGGTTGCGCGCTCGATTGTTCGTTCTGCTCCACAGGGCAGGAGGGCTTCAACCGCAATTTGACGACCGCGGAGATAGTGGGCCAGGTCTGGCTGGCCAAGCGCGAATTGGGCGAGGGCAAGCAAACGGGGCTACCGGGCGAGCGCATCGTGAGCAACGTCGTGCTCATGGGCATGGGCGAACCGCTTGCGAATTTCCGTGCAGTGGTGCCCGCGCTGCGGATATTTCTTGATGACTTTGGCTTTGACCTGTCGCGGCGGCGCGTGACGCTGTCAACTTCGGGGCTGGCGCCGCAGATCTACAAGCTTGCGCAGGAGGTCAACTGCGCGCTCGCAGTCTCGCTGCACGCGCCCGACGATGAGCTCAGGAGCGAGCTCGTGCCGATCAACAAGAAGCATCCGATCGCCGAATTGCTCGATGCCTGCTGGCACTATATCGACGAGCAGAACGGGCGCAGCGTCACCTTCGAATACGTGATGCTCGCGGGTATCAACGATTCCTGCAATCAGGCGCGTGCGCTCGCCGCACTTCTGAAGGGCCATCCGGCCAAGGTCAATCTCATTCCCTTCAATCCCTTCCCCGGCACGCCGTACCGGCGTTCCGGCCCGGAAGTGATCGAAAGCTTTCGCGATGAGCTCGTCGGCCGGGGCGTACTTGCGACCATCCGGCGCACGCGCGGCGATGACATCGACGCCGCCTGCGGGCAGCTTGCCGGCCGCGTGATTGACCGCACCACCGCACGTCTTGGAGGCAAACTCATGAATGTCGCGGTGCAGCCATGAGAGTCGAGCGAGCGGCCATGCGCATGCTGAGCATCACACTGCTCGTCGCGCTCGCGGGCTGCGTCTCATCGACGCAGCATTCGGTGAGTTCCAATGACGAGGCCGCCGGATTTAACGTACAGCTCGGGCTCGGCTACCTGCAGCAGGGCAACCTCGTGGTCGCGAAAGAAAAGCTTGAGCGCGCCGAGCGCGAAAGTCCGCGTGACCCCAAAGTGCATAACGCGATGGGTCTCTTATACGAGCGTTTGGGCGACTCGAAGCGCGCCGATGACGAGTACCGTACCGCTTTGCGTTACGCGCCCAAGGATCCCGAGGTCGCCAACAACTATGCGGTCTTCCTCTGTAAGTCCGGGCGCACTGAGGACGGCATCAAGTATTTCCTCGAGGCTGGACGCAACCCGCTGTACCGCACGCCGGAGGCCTCGTATACGAATATTGCCGTGTGCTTGCGCGCCGCGCATCGCGAGGACGAGGCCAAGCAGAATCTACAGCATGCTCTTGCGATCAAACCGAATTTTGCCGAGGCCGCCTATCAGCTCGCGGATTTGGAGTTCGAGCGCGGCCGCTTGAACGATGCACGCGCGGCCGTCACGCATTACACCGACAGTTTTGATGCCACGCCGGATCTATTGCTGCTCGGAGTGCGTATCGCGCGCGCCATGGGCGATCGCGTCGCCGCCGACCGCTATGCGCGCTCGCTGCGCATGGATTTCCCAGGCTCGGAGCAGACACGCGCGCTCTCCGATCTCAACCACAACCCCGGCTCCTAGAAGTTATGACACCTGATGCGGGCGACGCTGGCCAGAGCGGCATCGGCGTGCGGTTGCGGGCGGCGCGCGAGCGCGTGGGTTTGACGCTGGTGCAGGCGGCGGAGAAGCTGCACGTTGATTCGAAGAGTCTCGTGGCGCTCGAGGCGGAAGATTTCGACATATTTGGGGCGCCGGTGTTCGCGCGCGGGCACATTCGCCGCTACAGCGAGCTCGTCGGCGAGAAGACCGAAGAGCTCGTGCTGCTGTACAACGAGACCACGCGCGCCGCGCTTCCGGTTCTCACCCGTCTTCCGAGCGCCGATCCGCTCGCGGATCTGCGCAAATTCGCCGTGCCGGCGCTGTTTGCGTTGATCGGCTTGCTGCTGCTCGGCGTCGTTTGGTGGGTTCTAAAAAGAAAGGGCTAGAGGCGTGGCGCAGCAGATCCAGGCCATTCGTGGCATGAACGACGTGCTGCCCGCGGATATCCGGGCGTGGCAGCACCTCGAGGGTTGCGCGCGCGAGGTGCTCGGATCGTATGGCTACGATGAAATCCGCGTTCCCATCATTGAGCAGACGGAACTTTTCAAGCGCGCGATCGGCGAGTTCACCGACGTGGTCGAGAAGGAGATGTATACCTTCACCGACCAAGGCGGCGAGAGCCTGACGCTGCGGCCGGAAGCAACCGCCGGCATCGTGCGCGCCGCGATCTCGAACGGCATGCTGCGCGGCGCGCGCCACAAGCTCTGGTGCATCGGTCCGATGTTTCGCCACGAGCGTCCTCAGAAGGGGCGCTATCGGCAGTTCTATCAGCTCGATGTGGAGGCCATCGGCTTCGCCGGCCCGGACGTCGATGCCGAGTTGATTGCGCTCACCGCGCGCCTGTGGCGCACCCTTGGGTTGTCGCGCGTGCGACTCGAAATCAATTCACTCGGCACGCCGGAGGCGCGGCGTCGTTACCGCGAACTGCTGGTCGCTTACTTCCGTCGCCACGAGACCGCGCTTGATGCCGACAGCCGCCGGCGGCTCGACGGCAACCCGCTGCGCATCCTCGACAGCAAGAATCCGGACATGGCGGCGCTCATCGCCGCTGCGCCGCTACTGCCCGACCACCTCGATGAGCCCTCACGAGTGCACTTTGAGGAGCTGCGCGCGACGCTCGACCGCCTGGGCATAACGTATCGTGTGAATCCGCGCCTGGTGCGCGGTCTTGATTATTATTCGCGCACGGTCTTTGAGTGGCTTACGGATGCGCTTGGGGCGCAGGATGCGGTGTGCTCGGGAGGCCGCTACGATGGGCTCATAGCGCAGTTGGGCGGAGAATCAACGCCCGCCGTCGGCTTTGCGCTCGGTATCGAACGAGTCGTCGAATTGCTGGTTCAGGCGGCGCGCGTGCCGGCCGCGGCGAGCGCGGATGTGTATCTGATCGTCAATGGAACGCAGGCGTCGATTGCCGCCTTCGAGCTTGCCGAACAGCTGCGCGATGCCCTGCCGCATCGCAGATTCGAGTTCAATCTGGGCGGCGGGAATTTCAAAGCGCAGTTTCGCCGCGCGCACAAGAGCGGCGCTGTGCTCGCCCTTATCTGCGGCGACGATGAGATGAGCCGCGGCGTAGTTGCTATGAAACCTTTGCGGCAGGAGACGGGTCAGACAGAGTGCGCGCGGCTGGAGCTTGCCGCGCGGGTGGAGGAGCTCTTGGTCGGTCTGACACGACGCCCGAGCGGCTAGCGTATTTTGAGGAGGATTAGTGGACGATTACCTGTCAGAAAAAGAACAGTGGGAATGGTTGAAAACGCAGATCAGAGTGTACAGCCCATGGATCGTGGCCGGAATCGCCGGCGGCGCCTTGCTGATCGTGGGCTCGCAGTGGTGGCACGGGCGCGCCGACCGGCTCGCCGTTAGCGCGAGCGTGCAGTACCAGCAGATCATCGATGCGTTCGGACATCGCGATAACGCGCACGCGCTTAGTCTTATCGACGCGCTCGGGCGCGAGCAACCCAAGTCCCCGTATATCGATCAGGCAAATCTTGCCGCTGCGCGCGCCTTTGTCGACGCGGGTGAGCTTGATAAGGCGAGCGCGCGCTTGAAGACCGTGATGGAGCAAACCCCGGACCATGCTTTGGCGCTCGTGGCGCGCGAGCGTTTGGCGCGCGTGCAGATTGCGCAGAATGCGCCGGACGCTGCGCTTGCGACACTCGCCGCAGTCGATCCGGGCAGCTTCGCGCCGCGTTACCACGAAGTGCGTGCCGATGCGTTCGAAGCGAAGAAGGACTTTCCTGCTGCACTCAAGGAATACCGCGCGGCACGCGCCGCGGATGGATCCGGGATAGTTGATCCGGAGAGTCTCGATTTAAAGATTGGCGATCTGGTCGCGGACGAGCGCGCCCCCTCTGCCGCCGCCGTGACGAAATAACTGATGCGCCGTTTTATATTTGTGGCCCTGTTGCTCGCGCTCGGCGCGTGCTCGAAGGACAAGGACATCGACGCGCCGGCCAAGCTCACTGATGTGCAAGCTTCCTTGCGCGTCGAGCACGTCTGGAGCGCTGACGTCGGCGGCGAGAAGGTTCCGCTGCGTCTTGGACTTGCGCTGGCAAGCGACGGCGAGCGTATCTATGCCGCGGGACGAAAAGGCGACGTCGCCGCGTTCACGCTCGCTTCCGGTCATCAGCTGTGGCGCACGCGCACCAAGGCGCCGCTCGCCGGCGCGACCGCTCTTGGTAATGGCCTTGTGGTCGTCGGTTCAAGCGACGGCGACGTCATTGCCCTTGATGCTGCAACCGGCGCCAAGCGTTGGCGTGTGCGTGTGGGTGGCGAGATCCTGTCAGCGCCGTCCGTTGGACCGCGCGCTGTCGTATTGCGAACGGTCGACGGCAAGCTGCGTGGACTTGCGGTGGCTGACGGGCACGAGATTTGGCAGCAGGAGCAGGCTGTGCCGAGGCTGTCGCTGCGCGGTGTGGCGAGCCCGTTGATCGCCGGTGATCTTGCGATCTGCGGTTTCGACAACGGCAAAGTGGTCGCGGTCAACTCGACCGACGGCACGATCTCCTGGGAGACGCCGGTCGCGCCTTCCCGCGGACGCACGGAGCTTGAGCGTCTGGTGGACATTGATTCAGCAGCGGAGGTCTCCGCGCAGGATATCTACGTCGTCGGATTCCAGGGTAAGGTTGCGATGCTCGCGCTCGATACCGGACAGGTGTGGTGGTCGCACGAAGCATCTAGCTACAGAAGTCTGGGGATCGACGCTGACAACATCTACATGGTGAGCGCCGATGGTCAGGTGAGCGCGCTCCTGAAACGCACGGGTACGGAAGTGTGGGATCAAAAAGGGCTGCTGCACCGCAGCCTGTCCGGCCCCGCGGTGTCGGAGAACGCGCTGGTGGTGGGTGACTTCAAGGGCTATGTGCACTGGCTCGACAAAGCAAGCGGCGCGCTCGCCGCGCGCGTATCTACCGGAAAGTTTCGGATCAGCAACACACCGATCGCAGTGGGCAACATGCTTGTTGTGATCAACGATCGCGGTCGTATCTTCGCGTACCGAGTGACGCCACTTCCGGGGAGCGCAAAGCGTGCCGTGAAGTCGCCGCCGGCGCTCAAGCCGGACGCGCCGAGCGCTGCACCGCCGACGGCAATTGCTCCGCAGCCGCCGGCTGCACCAACCGAACCCGCTCCAGCAGCGCCGGCGGCAACGCCCAGCAACGACAGCCCGCCGCCGGGTCGGTGAGGCCGATGTGCTGCCGGTCATCGCCATCGTCGGGCGACCCAACGTTGGCAAATCGACGCTTTTCAATGCGCTGACAGGCACGCGCGATGCGATCGTCGCGGACGTGCCGGGCGTTACCCGCGATCGTCAATACGGCTACGGACGAACTGGGCCGCTCGCCTACGTCGTGATTGATACCGGCGGGCTCATCGAAAATCCCGTCGGTATTGAAGCGCAGATGCGCATCCAGACCGAACGCGCTGTGGAGGAAGCGGATCGACTCGTGCTGCTGGCGGACGCGCGCGCCGGACTCACGGCCCAGGATATGTTTGTGGCGCGAGAGCTGCATCGCGCCGGCAAGCCCGTCTTTCTCGCAATCAACAAAGCCGAGGGGCTCGATCCGGGCGTTGCGGCCGCCGATTTTCACGCGCTCGGGCTTGGGCAGGCATTTGCGATCTCAGCGAGCCACGACCAGGGGTGTGACGAGCTCGTTGAGCAGGTGCTCGCAGGGCTTGACTCAAAGCCCGAGCAAACCGAATTTCCTGACGCCATCCGCGTCGCCGTGATCGGCCGGCCGAACGTCGGCAAGTCGACACTCGTCAATCGCCTGCTCGGCAACGAGCGCGTCATCGCGAGCGAGAAGCCGGGCACTACCCGCGACAGCATTCTCGTGCCGTTTCGCAAAGACGAGCGCGATTTCGTGCTGATCGACACTGCAGGGGTTCGTCGCCGCTCGAAAGTCGAAGATCTGGTGGAGCGCGTGAGCGTTGCGAAGACGCTGCAGGCGATGGAGGACGCTCACGTCGTCATCCTGGTGCTCGATGCGCACGATGCGATCGCCGAGCAGGACGCAAGCGTGCTCGGGTTGGCACTCAAGCGCGGGCGCGCAATCATTGTTGCGGTGAATAAGTGGGACGGTATCGAGGATGACCAGCGCGATCAGATCCGCCGGCAGCTCGATCTTAAGCTCGATTTCGTGGATTTCGCGCCGAAGCTTTTCATCTCTGCGCGGCACGGGACTGGGATCGGCGAACTGGTGCGCGCTACGGTGCGCGCCTATGACGCCGCGTTCCGCGAGATGACGACACCGTACCTTACACGGGCACTTGAAAAGGCGCTCGAGGCGCATCAGCCGCCGCTCGTTCGCGGGCGCCGGATCAAGCTACGCTATGCTCATCAGGGCGGCAAAAATCCGCCGCGCATTATCGTGCACGGCAATCAGACGACATCCGTGCCTGAGGCTTACAAGCGCTATCTTGCAAATTTCTTTCGCAAGACGTTTGATCTCTTCGCAACGCCCGTCGCTGTTGAGTTTCGCACTGACGAGAATCCGTACGAGCGCAGGAAGCGCCGCACGCAGCGCTGACCTTGCGTTGCCTTAGGGCGCGGGCGCTAGAAACAGCGCCGGATCAACGGTCACCCGGTTGAGCACGACTCCCCAGTGCAGATGCGGTCCGGTCGCGCGTCCGGTCGCGCCGACTTTGCCGATCACTTGACCCGCTTTGACCACGCTACCCGGCGCAACGTCGATTGCGCTCAAATGCGCATACAGCGTCGCGAATCCTTCGCCATGATCGAGGATGATGGTATTTCCGGTGAAAAAATACTTGCCGGTATCGGTCACCCGGCCATCAGCCGCGGCGCGCACCGATGTGCCCGTAGGAGCGGCAATGTCCATGCCGGTGTGCGGGTTACGAGGCTCGTGATTGAAAACGCGCCGCAGGCCAAAGGAGCTTGAGCGCACGCCCGGGACCGGCTGCAGCAGCCGAAAGGTAACCGGAGGAATCGCAGAGAAGGTTGCAAGGGCTTCTGACACGCGCACATGCTCGCGCTCGCTGCGCGCGAGATCTTTCTTCGAGAGATTGACTTTACCGGGCGCGACCGTCAACGACTGGGTCGCGTACTGCTTGTCCGTGATTTGAAACTCGACATTCTTCTCGGGCGCATCGCCGATGCGCACCGAGAGTGTTGCAGGACCGGGGACAGCGCTGAGCGGCAGTCCGACGATCGCAAGCCAACCCTGGTCGACTTGCAGCACCAGGGCGCGATTGCCCTCAAATGTCGCAATCGGCGCGCGCTCGGCGGGCGCATCAATCGCGAGCGTCAGCACGCCGCCTGGCACAACGCTCGTCTGTGGAAGCTCAGTCGCGGCGCTTGCAAGCGGCGCTGCCAGGGCGAGGGCAAGCGCCGCGATGCTACGCCGATGTATCGCTTGCACCCTCATGAGCTCAACTTCTTATCAAGCACGCGCGCCCACAGCCGTCCGCGGTTGAGCCGGGCTTCGATGTCGTCGCCGACATTGACCTGAGCGGCGTCCCCTACAAGCGTGCCGTCCGCGGGCCGCGTCACGATCGCAAAGCCACGTGCAAGCGTCGCAAGTGGGCTCACTGTATCCAAGGTGCGCTGTGCCAGGCTCAAGCGATGCTGCGCACGCGCAACGCATTCCCGCAATGCATGCCGCAGACGTTCAGCGAGCAACTCATGGCGCACGCGCAGGTCGCGCACCAGCCGGTCCGGAGAATGACGCACGAGGCGGGCAAAGATGTCAGCCACACGGCCGCGCGCGCCGTGCAGTTCCGAACGCAACGCGCCGGCAAGACGCTGCTCGAGATCATCGACGCGCTGCTGCTGCTGGGCGAGCCGCACTCCCGGGTGTGCCAGCGCAAGACGCTGGCGCGCGGCATGCAGTCGAGTGACCGCGCCGCGCACTTCGCGCCGCACCGCAGCGCCCAGCCGCTCAGCGGAATGCGCGAGGGCCGCCAACCATGTCTGCCGATCCGGCACGACGCTCTCAGCCGCGGCGGACGGGGTCGGCGCGCGCGCATCGGCCGCAAAATCCGCAATCGTGAAGTCGATCTCGTGGCCGATCCCTGTCACAACCGGAATCGCGCAGGCACGAATCGCACGGGCGACACGCTCATCGTTGAACGCCCAAAGGTCTTCGAGCGATCCGCCGCCGCGCGCGAGGATCAGAACATCGCACTCGGCGCGATCCGACGCGAGCTCGAGAGCGGCAACGAGGCCCGGCGCTGCGGCCGCGCCTTGCACTGCGGTGGGATAGATGAGGACCGCTGTTGGAGCAAAGCGCCGTGCAAGCACATGCAGAATATCGCGCAGCGCCGCGCCTGTGGGTGAGGTCACGACTGCAATCCGCTGCGGAAAAGGCGGCAGCGAGCGTTTGCTCTCGAGCGCGAACAGGCCTTCTGTCGCAAGCTTGACCTTGAGCTTCTCGAACTCGCGCCTGAGGGCTCCGATGCCCGCTTCTTCCAGATGCTCAACGATCAGCTGATAGTCGCCGCGCGCCTCATACACGCTGACTCGGCCGCGCGCGAGCACGTGTTGTCCGGCGCGTGGTGCGAAACCGGCGGCGATGTTTCGCTGCCGGAACATCGCGCAGCGGATCTGCGCAGCACGGTCCTTGAGCGAAAAGTACCAGTGCCCGGATGAGGGCTGCGACAGGTTCGACAGCTCGCCTTCAACCCAGACCACCGACAAACCGCGCTCGAGAAGAAGGCGAACCTCACTATTGAGCTGCGAGATCGTATAGACCTTGCGCTCGGGGCGGTCAGGATTTGCGGGGCCTGCGCTCATGAGCGCGAACATAGGGTAGTGGGTCAGTTTGGACAAGGGCCCAGACC
>DAITPA010000028.1:0-22620 GCA_036833805.1 Steroidobacteraceae bacterium
GTCGAAGATGTGTCTTTAATCTTGTACAATTCGTACGCGATAGCAACGAAGGGTTAGGCCTGTGCTTCGAAGCCCGGGTCGGACCTGTGACGGGTGTGAGGGAAACGAGGAACGTAGGGATGCTTGGATGAAGGGAACGCGATCATGACCGAGCCCGCCGATTTCGGAGTCAGTTCGCTCGCTAACTCTCTTCTCGCGCTCCCCCGCGGCGCCAAGCGCCTCATCATGGTGGCTGCGGACGCCGTCATGCTGCCGCTCGCCCTGTGGGCGGCACTCATCCTGAAGTTCGACCGCACGACCTTCGATATGGGTACCTACGGGGATCTGTTCTTCGTGGCGACCCTGTCAGCGCTCGTCATATTCGCCGTCCTCGGCCTGTATCGGGCGATTATTCGCTTCATGGGCCTGCATGCCATGGCGACGGTCGTGGCTGGGGTGGCCGTGTCCGTAGTGGCGCTTGAGGCGTATGACCGTGTCGCGCGCTCCCAACATGTGCCACTGTCCGTGCTCGCCATCTACGCGGCTCTTGCGCTGGTGTACCTTGCGGGCAGCCGATTCATCGTCAGATACCTCGTTTACTACAACGTTAATGGCGGCGCGGCCAAGCCTGTCGCGATCTACGGCGCCGGAGAGGCCGGTGCGCGGCTTTCCCAGGTATTGCTCGGCGGGCCGGATTTCCGGCCCGTTGCCTTTATCGACGACAAGAGGTCCCTGCACGGCAGCCGCATCAACGGCATCAAGGTTTACAGCCGCAGCGCACTTACGCAGCTGATTCGCGATCATGACATTGAGCGGGTGCTGCTGGCGATTCCGTCGTCCTCGATGCGTCGCAAGCAGGAGATCCTGCGGGCGCTCGAGCCGCTCGGCATCTATGTTCAGGTGATGCCCGACCTGTCGGACATCATCTCGGGCCTTGCACACATCGATGAGCTGCGCGACGTGGATGTCGTCGATCTTCTCGGCCGCGACGCCGTGCCCCCAGATCCGCGGCTGTTCGCGTCTTGTATTCGCGGCAAGTCGGTCATGGTGACGGGCGCCGGCGGTTCGATCGGCTCGGAGCTTTGCCGGCAGATCGTGAGGCTTGCGCCGCGCCGGTTGATCCTGTTCGAGATGTCGGAGCTTGCGCTCTACACGATCGAAGGAGAGCTTGCCGAGTTCGCCGCGCGCGAGAACGTTGCCACCGAAATCATTCCGCTCTTGGGCAATGCGCACCATCGGCATCGGGTGCGCGAGGTGCTGTCGGCCTATCAGGTGCAGACTCTTTATCACGCCGCCGCCTACAAGCACGTGCCGATCGTCGAGCACAACGTAGTCGAGGGCATCCACAACAACGTCATCAGCACCTGGTACACCGCCGAGGCCGCGCGCGAGACCGGCGTTGAGACTTTCGTGCTCATCTCCACCGACAAGGCGGTCAACCCGGCCAATGTCATGGGCGCGACAAAGCGGCTCGCGGAACTCGTGCTGCAGGCGTTGCAGGAGCGCACGACCACGACTCGGTTTTGCATGGTGCGGTTCGGCAATGTGCTCGCCTCGTCGGGCTCAGTCGTGCCGCTCTTTAAGAAGCAGATCCGCGAAGGCGGTCCGGTCACGGTCACCCATCCGGACGTCATCCGCTACTTCATGACGATTCCCGAGGCGGCCCAGCTTGTCATCCAGGCAGGCGCCATGGCGAAGGGCGGGGACGTGTTCGTGCTCGACATGGGCCGGCCGGTGCTCATCGACGATCTCGCGCGGCGCATGATCAATCTCATGGGTTTAACCGTCCGCGACAGCGCCAATCCGGACGGCGACATCGAGATTACCTACACCGGCCTGCGCACCGCGGAGAAACTCTTCGAGGAGCTTCTGATCGGCAGCAATATCACCGGTACCGATCACCCGATGATCATGCGCGCGATGGAACACTCGCTGCCCTGGGAGCGCATGCAGCAGCTCTTGAACGAGCTCCTGATTGCGCTGGCGAGTTTTGACTGCCGGCGCTCGGTGGGCATCTTGTGCGAGGCGGTGGCGGAATATCGCCAGACCCACGATATCCGCGATTACGTCTGGGCGCAGAAGACGCTCACGACGGTCGACGACGATCGCAAGGTGGCGGATGACCGAAAGGTGACGGACTTCGTTGCAAAGCGGCGTCTCTTCGAGGGTGGCAAGGGGCCTGCAGAGCGCGGGAACTGAACCAGGTCACGCTCGGTGATCCTCTCGCTTGAGCCGCGCGCTGGCTTACTCTAGGCTCTTCGGCCGCTTCGTCTTTAAGCCAGATTTCAGCTCATGCGCGTTACGATCTTCGGCTCCGGCTACGTCGGTCTGGTTACGGGTGCGTGTCTGGCGGAGGTCGGCAATCACGTCATCTGCGTCGATGTGGACGCCGCCAAGATCGAGCGCCTGAAGAAGGGCGACGTCCCGATCCACGAGCCCGGCCTTGAAGCGCTGATCAAGCGCAATGCGGAGGCCGGGCGCATTGCATTCACAACGGACGCGGTGGCCGGGGTCAATCACGGCCTTTTCCAGATCATCGCGGTCGGAACCCCGCCGGATGAGGATGGCTCGGCGGACTTGCGCTACGTGCTCGCCGCTGCGCGCACGATCGGCACGCATCGGCAGCAATACGCGGTCGTAATCACCAAATCCACCGTCCCGGTCGGCACGGCGGATAAGGTCCGTAGCGAAATTGATGCGGTTCTTGCCGCGCGCGGCACGGGTCTCGAATTCGATGTGGTATCGAATCCCGAATTCCTGAAGGAGGGGGTTGCGATCCAGGACTTCATGAAGCCCGATCGCGTCGTCATCGGCACCGAGAATCCGCGCACCCAGGAGCTGATGCGTGCCTTGTACGAGCCGTTCACGCGCAATCATGACCGATTGATCGTGATGGACATCCGCTCATCGGAGCTCACGAAATACGCGGCCAACGCGATGCTTGCGACCAAGATCAGCTTCATGAACGAGCTTGCAAACATTGCCGAGCGCTGCGGTGCGGATGTCGAGAAGGTGCGCATCGGCATCGGCTCGGATCCGCGCATCGGCTATGGTTTCATTTACCCGGGCACCGGTTACGGCGGCTCATGCTTTCCAAAGGACGTACAGGCGCTCGTGCGCTCCGCGCGTGCAACGGGGCACGAGCCGGAGATTCTGCTTGCGGTGCAGTCCGTCAACCGCCGCCAGAAGGAAGTCCTGGTGCACAAGATGCAGCAGCATTTCGGCGCAGGTCTCAAGGGCAAATCGGTTGCGCTGTGGGGCCTGGCGTTCAAGCCCAACACGGATGACATGCGCGAGGCGCCCGCGCGCACCATCATCGAAATGTTGTGGAAGGCCGGCGCCCACGTGCGTGTCTACGACCCGGTCGCCTTGAACGAAGCCGTCCGCATCTACGGGGAGCGTGCCGATCTCATTATTTGCAAGAGCGCCTACGAGGCGGCCGCTGGAGCCGACGCCTTGGCCATCATTACGGAATGGCAGGAATTCAGGAGTCCCGACTTCGAGCGGCTGAAGGAGCTTCTGACGACGCCTGTGATCTTTGACGGCCGCAACCTCTACGATCCGGGCATGGTGGCCCGCTTCGGGTTTACCTACTATGCCATCGGCCGCGGCAAGGTCACGCCGCCCGCTTGAGGAGTGCTTGCGTGACGGCATGCTGATTCCGGTCATTCTCTCGGGAGGCGCGGGAACGCGCCTCTGGCCGCTCTCCCGCGAGCTCTACCCAAAACAGCTTCTGGCGCTGACGGGCGATCGGACCATGCTGCAGAACACGGCGCTGCGGCTCGCCGGACTTCAAGCGGCGCCGCCGGTTGTCGTCTGCACGGACGCGCATCGCTTTCTCGTGGCCGAGCAGCTGCGGCAGCTTGATATCACACCGAGCGCCATCGTGCTGGAGCCGTTCGGCCGCAACACAGCGCCGGCCATTGCTCTCGCAGCTCATGCCGCGCTCAAGATTGCGGGGGCTGAGACCGACCCAACGCTTCTCGTCCTGCCCGCTGACCATGTCATCCACGATGTCGCAGCGTTTCAGGCGGCGGTGAGAACGGCGCTTGCCGTCGTCGCTCAAGGCGGGCTTGCCACCTTCGGCATCGTGGCGCGCTCTGCCCAGACCGGCTACGGCTACATACGCCGTGGCGCGGCCATCGGCAGCGTGCACCGCATTGCGCAATTCGTCGAGAAGCCGGATTTGGAGCGCGCGCAGGCCTTTGTCGATTCGGGGGAGTACTACTGGAACAGCGGCATGTTCATTTTCCATGCGCGACGCTATCTCGAGGAGCTCGAACGCTGGGCCCCCGCCATCTCGCAGGCCTGCCGCACGGCAAGCGAGGCGGCAACGGCGGATCTGGACTTCACACGCATTGATCCCAAGAGTTTCGCAGCATGTCCGAGCGATTCGATCGACTACGCGGTGATGGAGAAGACCGGCGATGCGGTCGTCGTACCGCTCGACGCCGGCTGGAGCGATGTCGGCTCGTGGTCGGCGCTGCATGCAGCAAGCCCCGCGGATTCTCACGGCAACGTGGCTCGCGGCGACGTCCTCGTCGAGGACTCGCACGGCTGCTATCTGTATTCGGAAAGCAGGCTCGTGGCGGCCGTGGGGCTCAAGGACCATGTGGTCGTTGAAACCAAGGATGCGGTGCTGGTGGCGCCGCGCGACCGCGTGCAGGATGTGAAGAAGCTGGTCGCGCGGTTGAAGGCGCTGGGGCGCTACGAGCACGCCTTGCACCGCGAGGTGTTTCGTCCCTGGGGCAGCTACGACAGCATTGAGAACGGCAATCGCTTCCAGGTGAAATCGCTTAAGGTGAAGCCGCTCGGGCAGCTGTCGCTACAATTGCATCATCATCGCGCCGAGCACTGGATCGTCGTCTCCGGCACGGCGCGCATCACCCGCGGCGATGAGGTATTCTTCCTCGAAGAGAATCAGTCGACCTATATTCCGGTCGGCGTCAAACACCGCATCGAAAATCCCGGTAAGATCCTGCTGCACATCATTGAGGTGCAGTCCGGGTCATATCTGGGTGAAGACGATATCGTGCGCTTCGAGGACCGCTACGGCCGCGAAGGCAGTATGAGCTAGCGATGGGCGCTTGCGCCGCTCGCCTGCATGACGCCTGTTGCCTCACATTCCGGAACCTTCAATCATTCACCGGGGCGCAACGATGGATCTTTCCGCATTCAAAGCCTATGACATCCGCGGACGTATTCCGACGGAGCTGAATGAGTCGCTGGCGTATGACATCGGGCGGGCCTACGCCGCGTTCGTCAAGCCGAAAACGGTGTGCGTGGGACGGGACATCCGCTTAACGAGCGGCGAGCTTGCGAATGCGCTGAAGCGCGGGCTCATGGATGGCGGCTGCGACGTCTCCGACATCGGCCTCTGTGGTACGGAAGGCGTGTACTTCGCAACCTTTGCCTACAAACTTGACGGCGGCATCATGGTGACCGCGAGCCACAACCCCCCCGACTACAACGGCATGAAGCTCGTGCGCGAGGATTCCCGTCCCATCAGCGCCGATACCGGACTCACCGACATGCGCGCGCTCATTCAATCGGCGCGCCTGCCGGCGCCCGTGGCGCGTCCCGGCCGAGAAAGCGCGCTCGATACGAGCGCGAAATATCTCGAGCACCTGTTGAGCTACGTCGATCGGGCGCGCCTGCGCAAGCTCAAAGTGGTCGTGAACGCCGGCAACGGCGGGGCGGGGCTCATCATCGATCAACTGGAGCGGTATCTGCCGTTCGAATTCATAAAGCTGCAGCACACCCCGGACGGGACATTTCCGAACGGCATCCCCAATCCCATGATTGCGGAGAACCAGGCCGTGACTGCCGAGGCCGTGCGCAACAGCGGCGCGGATGTCGCGCTCGCCTGGGACGGGGACTACGACCGCTGTTTCTTCTTTGATAACGAGGGTCGCTTCATCGACGGCTATTACCTGGTGGGGCTGCTTGCGGAGGCGTTCCTGAAACGCGAGCGTGGCGCGCGTATCGTGCATGACCCGCGCGTCACCTGGAACACGATCGATATCGTGCGCCGGCACGGTGGCGAGCCCGTGCTGTGCAAGTCCGGCCACGCCTTTATTAAACAGAAGATGCGCGAGGTGGATGCCGTGTACGGCGGGGAGATGAGCGCGCACCACTATTTCCGTGCCTTTGCCTATTGCGACAGCGGCATGATTCCCTGGCTTCTCGTGCTGCAGGTGATGTGCGAGGAGGGCAAGTCGCTCGCGGAGCTCGTCGGCGAGCGCATGCGGCTCTTCCCGGTGAGCGGTGAGATCAATCGGCGTCTAAGCGGCGATGCGAAATCAGTGTTGCTGAAGGCGCAGCAGCATTATCAAAGAGAAGCGCTTGCGATTGATTTCACGGACGGTGTGTCGCTCGAATTTCCTGAGTGGCGCTTCAATCTGCGCGGCTCAAACACCGAGCCGCTCGTGCGCCTGAACGTCGAGGCGCGCGGCAGCGAAGCCTTGGTGCGCGACAAGACTGCGGAACTCTTACGACTTATCGACGCTTAAGGAAGCGCTGCAGACTCAGCGCCGCGCGCTTTGCGGCGTGACCGTCCCACAGGTCGGGACGGCGACCCTTCGGCCATTTCCCAGAAAGCGCCTCGCGTACCGCGGCCGGTAAATCCGCGGGTTTCAGCAGCCGGTTCGTGCCTTCGGTTACGGTCACCGGGCGCTCGGTATTCTCCCGCAGGGTGGCACAGGGAATCGCAAGATAAGTGGTCTCTTCCTGGATACCGCCCGAGTCGGTGATGGCGATCGTTGCGTGCAGGACGAGATTCATGAACTCAATGTAGCTTAACGGGTCGGTCGCGCGAATGCGCGCGCTGGCGCGGAGCGATTCCAGAAGGCCAAAGTCTTCGAGCTTCCTCCGCGTGCGCGGATGGATGGCAAAGACGACGTCGATCTCCTGCGCGACTGCAATCAGCGCCGCGATGAGCTCGGCCAATTTCTCGCGCCGATCAACATTTGACGGGCGATGCAAGGTCACGACCGCGTAGGGTCGCGCGCTGAGGCCTAGGCGTTCGCGCGTGCCGGCAGCTTGGATGCGCTCACGCAGCATCTCGAAGGAATCGATCATGATGTTGCCGATGCAGTCGATCTTCTGCGCCGGCACGCCCTCGGCACGCAGGTTGGTATCGGCGTCGACCGAGGGCGTCCACAGGAGGTCCGCGATCGCGTCGGTTACGAGGCGATTGATCTCTTCAGGCATGGTGCGGTCGCGGCTGCGCAGCCCTGCCTCCAAATGCACAACGGGAATGGCAAGCTTCGCGCCGACCATGGCGCAGGCCGCCGTGGCGTTGACGTCGCCCACCACTATGACGGCGTCCGGCCGATGTGTTGTGCACACCGCCTCGTAGGCGATCATGGTGCGGCCGGTCTGCTCGGCGTGGGTGCCGCTGCCCACTTCAAGATGATGGCTGGGCTCGGGAAGAGCGAGGTCGGCAAAGAACGCATCGGACATGTTTGCGTCGTAGTGCTGTCCGGTGTGCACGACTTGCGCGCGGCACCAGTTGGTGCGGGAAAGCTCATGGTAGAGCGGTGCGACCTTCATGAAATTGGGTCGCGCCGCGGCGATCAGGTGCACGAGCTTCGAATCCAAACGACATCTCCCGCAAGGAACTGGCAGTCAAGCTTACCCCACGATGGGCAGCGCACCGTGCTCCTTGCGTGCGCTTTTTTAGAAGGTCTCTTTGGTCACGATGAGAAATTGTAGCTTGTGAATTGAGGGATCGCCGTTGAGCGGAATAGCGAGATCGACATGGATGATATTACCGAGGCCGGAGCGGCTGTTGCCAATGCGCAGGCCAAAGCCCACGTCCTTTAGGAGCCCGAGGCCCGGCGCGGCGAGCGCCGCCGCACCCCAGGTGCGGCCCACGTCCATGAACGCGGCGCCGCCAACGCGGGCCAGGCGAAACGGATACCAATTGGTAAAGTAGCGCTCTTCGATCGTCACGAGCGCGCGCGATGTGCCGTCCTGGTAGCGCAGCGGATAGCCGCGCAGGCCATTGTCGCCGCCCAGGAGAATCTGGTTGTCGAGGTCGAGATTGCGACCCGCGGCCGCGTCAAGCCCGGCGTAGAAGAGCAATTGCTCCGACTGTCTGCGGTAGTAATGCAAGCCGGCGGCGGCGATGGTGTTTTGCGGTGTGCCGTTTTCGAGGCGCCCATCGAGCGTCGTCGTGAAGAGCAGCGTTTCGCGATGCGAGGAGGCAATCCCGTAGCCCGCGACGGCGGAGAACACGAGTCCGGCAAGATTTGCTCCAAAGGCCGGATCGGACCAGCCGATCTGGGCGCTGACATGGGTCCCAAGGTAAAAATCCTCGGTGCGCTCGATCTCGTTGTAATTGTGATACTTGAGATAATCATCCTCGATGAGCTCGTAGCGCACCCACGGGTAGACCAATTTGCGCTCGCCCGGCACGACGCTGACGCCGGTAAAAACGGGCGCGACCGCGAATTGCCGATCGTCAAAGGTGGCGCCGAGAGTCCAGCGCGCGACCCAGCCGTTCTCAAGTCCTCGCGACCAGCCGCCATAGGCTCGGGCCAAGCGATCGTGTTCCTGAAACTGATCGATTACATTGCCGCGGTCGTACAGCGAATCGACACGCAGGTCATCGGCGCCGCCGGCGCCGCCCGTCCAGCGGGAATCAAGCGCATAAAAAAGTCGATCGACGAATAGGTCGTGCTGATAGCCGTCGCTGTTCTGCGAATACAGCGCCTGCACTCCGACGCGACTGCCGTGGACATCTTTGTCCTGCACGCCGAACTGTGTCTCGGTGCGGTCGACGCTGGATTTGCGGCCGAGCGTGACGGCGGTGCCGTAACCGAATGCGTTCAGCTCCTGCAATTGGAAGCCGATGCTGCTGGTGCCGCCGCTGCGGCCATAAGAGAACCCAGGATTTAAGGTCCACACATCGCGAGTCGTAACGAGAACATCCACGCGTCCGTCGTGGTAGGCGATGGGCCGGATCGATGCATCATAGAAGTACGACGCCTTCCGCAACAGACGCTCGGACTCTTCCAGCACGCGGCGAGAGTACTTATCGCCGCTGACAAACAACAGTTCCCGGCGGACGATCTGCTGCCGGGTGCGGGCGTGCAGCCGGTCAGCGAGCCGGAAGAGCCTCGTGTCATCTCGCGGGTCATTAAGATCGAAGATGTTCAGGTTGTTGATCGTGATGTTTCCAATGAGCGCTGCGGAGCGTTCGAGCTCGGCGTCGCTTGGCAGCCGAGCGCTCGCTTGCGGTAACGCCGCGCACGGGGTCAGAAGAATGCACAGGAGCATTGCACGGTGCGATGACACGGCAAGGATCGTACGGCACGAGCGCGCGCCGCTTCTGTGCATCAGTCGCATTCTTGGGTGTTTTGAGCGCGTTTAACGGCGCGCATGCGCACGCAAAATGCGCTGTACGGCAGCGATGACGCGTGCGACGTCGCCGTCCTGCATGGCCGGGAACAGCGGCAAGGTGAGAATATTGCGACCGATGTGCTCGGCGTGCGGGAAGTCGCCCGGTTTCCACCCGAGACGCCGGTAGAGCGCAAAGAGATGGATGGCGGGGTAGTGCACGCCGGTACCGATGCCTGCAGCATGCAGCTGCCGCATCACCTCCGCGCGCTTGATCGTCAAACGCTCCTCGGGCAGCACGACCTGAAACATGTGCCAGTTGCTGTTCACGAAGTCAGCGACGGGGAGCTCAAGGCCGAGCTCGCCGACGCCCGCCTGCTCGAACCCTGCGAAATACTCCCGCGCAAGATGGCGGCGGCGGCTGTTGAAGGCGGCAAGATGCGGCAACTGCCCAAGACCCACGCGCGCGGCGACGTCGGTGAGATTGAACTTGCCGCCGACGAGGTCGACCTCCATGCCGTCGTAGCCGCAGCGCACGACGCCCTGCAGACGATACTTTTCCGCAAGCGCGGCTTCCTCGGCATCGTTCATCACGAGGCAGCCGCCCTCGATCGTCGTCACATTCTTGTTGGGGTGAAAGCTGATGGATACGAAATCGCCGATCGAGCCAATGCGCCGCCCGCCCCATTCACTGCCCAGAGCCTGCGCTGCGTCTTCCACGACCCTTAAGTGATGTCGTTTGGCAATCGCATAGAGCCGATCGCGGTCGACCGGCAGGCCGGCAAGATCAACCGGAATGATCGCGCGCGTGGCGGGCGTGATCGCCGCTTCAATGCGGCTAAGATCGATATTGCGCGTCAGCGGATCGACATCGACGAAAACCGGCCGTGCGCCGACCTCGAGCACGACATTGCTGGTCGCGACCCAGGACAAGGGGGTGGTGATGACTTCCGCGCCCGCGCCGATGCCGGCGATGCGCAGGGCGATCTCCATCGTGCAGGTGCCGGAGTTGAAGGCACGCACGGGCCTTCCTCCTACATATTCAGACAGGGCCGCTTCGAACGCCTTGACCTGCGGCCCGGAGGTGATCCAGCCCGAACGCAGGACCTCTGCAACACCCTCGATGGTCTCGTCATCGATGAGCGGACGGGTGAACGGCAAAAATTCGCTCATGGAGCGGCTCGGGCGAGAACAACGACGCCCGCAATGATCAACAAAATACCGAAGACCTTGGGGACCGACAGCGCCTCGCCGAACAGAAACGCTGCGGCGATCGCGTTCACGACATAGCCGGCCGAGAGCATAGGGTAGGCGACGCTCACCGGGACGCGCGACAAAGCGCCCAACCACAAGACAACGCTTACTCCATAGACGGACAGCCCGATCCACAGCGGATACGTTCTTGCCAGTTGCGCGACGGCGCTCCACGACAGCTCGCCCGAGTCCGAGACCAGTATGCCGCTCGTGCGAGTTGCAGCCTTGAGCAGCAGTTGCGCGGCCGCATTCAGTGCGACGCCCCCGAGCAGCAGCAGCCAAGTGATCGGTGTCATCGGCGGCTCACGATGAGCCGTTCCGGCACGCGCGCGCGCACCACCATGGGCAGCCCCTGTTGTTGTAACAGCGAATAGGTGTCTGGTGCGACAACGGCGAGCGCATCGGAGGCGGAAAGCCAACGAGCCCGAAAGGCCTCGAGCGAATCGAGCGTTTTGTCTGGTTCGAGCGTCAGCCCAAAATCGAGCTCGCCGCGCGTCTCGACCAGCGTCATGGTGCGCCCCAGATAGAACGGTAAACTCTGATCATATGTACGCACGCTGTAAATCGGCGTGCCGGCCATGATGGCAGGACTGAGCTGTGCTGCAAGGGTAGCCCCCGAGTAGAGCGGCGCGACGACGTGTGCGCTCAAGAGGAGCACGAACACGCAAAGATATGCCGTCATACCCACCGTTGCCGTCGCCTCGACTTTGCCGCGCGCGAGGAAGCCGCCGCCGATGCAGATCAAACCCATGAGCAGAATCGGTAACCGCAGTTGAATGAAGAAGGGCGCGCGCACCGGGTCGGGCAGAAAGCGCGGCAGAAGTCCCGCTGCAACCGCCAGGAGGACGCCTGTCATCACGAGGCCCAAGCCTGTGCGCTCGAGGTCGCGCCGCCGCTCTTCGGCTTGAGCGCTCGCCATGAGCAGAGCGAGCGCCGGAAAGAGCGGCAGAATGTAAGGGATGAGCTTCGAATCAGACATTGAGAAGAAGACGAACACGATGACGCACCACACCCAGAGGAATGCGCGGGCATCAAACTCGCTCGGCGCTCTTGACACACGCCAGCCGCTTGCGAGCGCGCGCCCCGCGGGCAGGAGCCACGGCAGCGAGCCTACCGCGAGCACCGGGATGAAGAACCACGGCGGCTCGTAGCGATCCTCGATGGTTGTTAAAAAGCGCTGGAAGTGTTCCCGTACGAAGAAGAAGTCAAAGAACTGCGGCACGTGGCGCTGCATGAGGACGCACCAGGGCAGCGCAATGAGCATGAAGACCGCAAGCCCGGTAACGAGCGAAAGCCGTCTCCACGGCTTCCAGTGCCGGTAGAGAAGTGAATAGGCGCCGAGCGCAAACGCCGGCAGAACGAGCGCCACCAGACCCTTGGTCAAAAACGCCGCGGCGGCGCAGGCCCAGGCGAGCCACATCCACTGCCGGCGCCCGACCGCGCTCGTTGCCGCATCCTGAGCGACGCAGAAGGCGGCAAGTGTCAGCGTCATGAAGAATGTCAGGCTCATATCGAGAGTCAGCTGCTGACTCATCACGAGCACAGCAAAGCTCGTCGCTAGCATGATCGCAGCGCGCCGGGCTACCGCGCTGCCCCACAGCCGCCGCGCCAGCGCCGCCGTCACGAGGACTGTGAAAAGGCCGCACAGGCCCGTATACAGGCGCGCCGCCCACACGTGGGTGCCAAATAGCTCATAGGCGAGCGCCGTCGCCCAGTACTGCAGCGGCGGCTTCTCGATATAGACAAGATTGTTGAGATGCGGCACGAGCCAGTTGCCGCTTGCAAGCATCTCGCGCGGAATCTCCGCATAGCGGCCTTCGTCGGGGTTGAAGAGCGGGCGCTCGCCCATGAGCGCAAACCACGGCGCGGCCAAGGCGATGATGATCCAGAGCCGCGCAGGCGCGTGCCGCGACTCGCCCGTGCGCACGCTCAACACGCGCCAGCCGCCTCCTGCACACATCGCCCCTGTAGCGCAAGACGCCCCGAGCGGCCCGGGACCTCGCCCATTTCAATCGCATGGCGGGGCAATTGTGTGCCTTTCAAGGACGCTGCGAGATCGCACATCGGCACGATCGTAAATCCGTCGGCAAGCCAGCCTTGCAGGGGCTCCTCGAACTGCGGCGCATGCTGGCCGCCTTCAAGTTCAGCGTGCAAGGTGAACACCTGTGCCGCAAACCCCGCGGCGCGAGCGCTTGCGCGCAGACGCTCGCAGGCCCCCGCGGCGCTCATCCCATCGATGCCGATGAGCTCATCAAGCGTCGGCAGTGTAGTCGGGATCTGCACGCAGTCCCCCCAGACGCTGCCCATCGCCGGCAGAAACGGGTGGCTGCCGCGCGTGTCGCTTGCGTACTCGAGGCCGAACTGTGCCTCAAGCAAGAGCGTATAGGGATTTAACTGCCAGCCCGCGGCGGCGTGCGAGCACGCCGCCGTGCCAAACACAGCGGCGAAGGTGTCGAATGCGCGCGTGAACTCGCGGCGCGTCCACGCGGCATTCGCGTGCTCGACACCGTCCTGCCAGCGGACGTGATCGTAACAGTGCACCCCGACCTCAAAGCCCGCATCGCGCACGGCGCGCATCGCGTTGCCCGCGCGTTTGCCGATCGGCGGCCCCGGCAGCAAGGTGCCGTAGAGGAGGGTGCGCCAGCCGTAATGCGCTACGACCGACGTGCGGCGCACCTTGCGCAAAAACCCCGGGCGCAGTGCGCGCTTCAAGGCGCGCCCGGTATGATCCGGGCCGACGCTGAAATAAAAGCTCGCGCCTACCTTAAGGCGGGTAAGGAGCGCTGCAATTCGCGGTACGCCCTCAAGAGTGCCGCGCAGGGTGTCGACGTCAACTTTGAGCGCCAGGCGCAATCAGGCCGCATCCACCAGAGCGCTCGCCGCGGGCAGATTCGCCTGATACGACTCAAACACCCGCCGCACGGCGATGGGCATGTCGATCTTTGGCGTCCAGCCAAGCTCGGCGGTCGTATTGCCGATCCACGGCACGCGACCCTGCACGTCCTGGTAACCCGCGCCGTAGTACTTCGCCGCGGTGACATCAACCAAATGTACCCGCGCCGCAGCTCCTGCGTAGGCGTCAATCGAGCGGGCGGTCTCGAGCATCAATTCTGCGAGCTGGCGCACCGAGAGATCATTGTGCGGGTTGCCAATGTTGTAGATTTTCCCTGAGGCTATCCCCTTCTCGTTGGCGATGATCTTCATCAGGCAATCGATGCCTTCGGAGATGAAGGTGAAGCAGCGCCGCTGGGCGCCGCCGTCGACGAGTTGAATGTCCTCGCCACGCACGATGTTGCCGAGAAACTGGGTGAGGACGCGCGAGCTGCCTTCCTTCGCCGTCAGCATGCGATCAAGTCCCGCGCCAATCCAGTTGAAAGGGCGAAACAGCGTGAAGTCGAGCCCCTGCTCGCCATACGCCCAGATCACCCGATCAAGCAGCTGCTTGCTGCACGAATAGATCCAGCGCGACTTTGGAATTGGCCCCAAAACGAGCGAAGAGTCGTACGGATGAAACTCGCGGTCGGCAGACATGCCGTAGATCTCGGAGGTCGACGGGAATACCACGCGCTTCTTGTACTTCACGCATTGACGGATGAGCGGCAGGTTCGCCTCGAAATCAAGCTCAAATACCCGCAGCGGATCGCTGATGTAGGTTGCCGGTGTCGCAATCGCCACGAGCGGCAGGAGCACGTCGCACTTTCTGATGTGGTACTCGACCCACTCGCGGTTGATCGTGATGTCGCCCTCGAAGAAATGAAAGCGCGGGTTCGCAAGGAGCTGCGCCACCCGATCGCTTTCGAGGTCCATGCCGTACACATGCCAGTCCGTGTCGCGCAGTACCGCTTCGCTCAGATGGTGGCCGATGAAACCGTTGACCCCCAGGATGAGCAGCTTCTTCATATATGAAGTTTCCTTTTGGACGCAGTGGTCGAAAATCGCAGCGGCGCCTCACCAAAGAGGCGCCCGAAAGCGTGCGCGTCGACAGGCTCGGTAGCGACGCTGAACGCAGCAATCTTGAGCCTTACGCCATCGCTGCAATCAAGATAGAGCCGTCCGTCTTCGACGTACAGACAGGGCGCAAGTTCTGGATAGACGCTCTTTTCGGCGCACCAGTTGGAGTGCGCGAACAGCAGTCGCTGCGATCCCAAATCCGTGAAGGCGCCGGGAAAGGGAGGTGCGACCGCGCGGATCAAGGCGTGAATGCGCGCCGCCGGCCACGACCAGTCGATGCGTCCGTCCTCGGGCGTGCGGCCGCCAAAGTAGGAGCCTTTGGAGAGATTCATGGCGCGGCCGGCCGGCGGCCCGGCGGCGAGCGTCGGCAGCCACCGCACCAGCAGGCGCGCCGCGGCCTTGGCGACCGCTTGCGATACGACGAGCGCCGTATCATCGATCCCGATCGCGACCGGCTCCTGTGCAACGATGGGGCCGGCGTCGGGCTTGCCGACCATATAGTGCAGTGTCGCGCCCGTTTGGGATTCGCCGTTCAAGATCGCCCAATTCACGCACGCACGACCGCGATACTTTGGCAGCAGTGAACCGTGCATGTTGAGAGCTCCCCAGCGGGGGCAGGCGAGGAGCGGCTCGGCGAGCAGCGAACGATAATAAAACGAGAAGATGTAGTCTGGCGCCAAGGCGGCGACCTGCCGCACCCACTGCGGGGAGTTCGCGTCGCCTGGCTTGACGACGGCAATGCCATGCTCGGCGGCAAGCTTGGCAACACTGCCGAACCACGCATTCTCGGTGATGCAGTCCTCATGCGTAAACACCAGCGGAACCTGTACGCCGTGCTCAACGAGCGCAGCGAGGCAGCGCACCCCCACCTCGCTGTAGGCGAACACCACGGCTTTAAACACGCTCGCTCTCACGCACGCGCTCGGCACGCTCGGTCTCCAAGACCGCGGCGATGATGTAACGCGGGCGGCCGCGGACCTGCTCGTAGGTGCGGCCGACGTATTCGCCGATCAAGCCGATGCCGAACAGTGCGAGTCCCACCAATAGAAAAACGATCGCGAACAGGGTGAAGACCCCCTCGACCTCAGGGCCGACTATCAGGCGCCGCACGCCAAGGTAGAGAACCAGCAGGCCCGAGAGTCCCGCGATACTCATGCCGAGCATCGAGAAGAGCTGCAGCGGCACCATGCTAAAGCCGGTCATGAGATCAAAGTTGAGGCGTATCAGTGAGTACATCGAGTATTTCGACTCGCCTACGCGGCGCGGCTCGTGCGCGACCTCGATTTCCGTCGGCTCGCGTGCGTACAGGTAGGCGAGTGCCGGAATGAAGGTATTCACTTCCCGCGAGGCGTTAACCGCATCGACGACGTCGCGTCCATAGGCGCGCAACATGCAGCCCTGGTCCGTGATGCGAATGTTGGTGGTGCGATCGCGGATACCGTTGATCGCGCGCGACACCCAGGTGCGCAGCCAGTGATCCTGGCGGCCACGGCGCACGGTGCCCACGTAGTCGTGACCCGCGCGCACCGCGTCGATGAGGCGCGGAATCTCCTCCGGCGGGTTTTGCAGGTCAGCGTCGAGGGTAATGAGCGTGTTGCCCTGCGCACGCTCGAAGCCGGCCATGATGGCGGCATGCTGCCCGAAGTTGCGCTGCAGGATGACGACGCGCGTCTCGGCAGGCCGCGCGGCATGCTGGGCGCGCAGGACTGCCACCGAGCGGTCGCGGCTGCCATCGTCGATGAACACGATCTCATACGGAATGCCGAGACCGTCCAACACCGGGTACAGGCGCGCGAACAGCGCGGGCAGCGCCGCCTCCTCGTTGTACACGGGAATGACAATACTTAATGACAGGGGAGGATTCGAAAGAAAGTCCCCTTTCGGCAGATCCAAGGTGCTACGTCCGCGTGCCGAGTTGTTGAGCGGATTGTACCGGGGTGGGCTTAAAATGGCGCCCTTCTTGGGCTCTCACGGCAGGATTGTCATGGCGGAAGTCGAAATTCACACGGAACATGAGTACGCGAGCGACCCTTTCGGGCAGCGTGTCGGGGTCGTGATCGGCGTCATTGGAATCATTCTTGCCGTGGTGACGATCGGTTCGCACCGGGCACACACCGCGACGATCATCGCTAAGACAGAAGCGAACGATCAGTGGACTTTTTTCGGCGCGAAGAAGATCCGCGAGCATCTGCTGGACGTCGGCGCCGGGCTCGCAACCGCTCTCGGGGGAGACAAGGACAGCGTGCGCGAGCTTGCCAAGGGTTACGTTCACGAGCGGGATCGGTACAAAGGCGAGGCCGATGCCATCGCGGTCGAGGCGCGCGCCAAGGAAATCGAGAGCGCAAGGGAAGAAAAGCGTGCGCTGCGGCTTGATGTGGGCGAGGGGTTTCTCGAGCTCGGGCTCGTGCTGTCGTCTTTGTACTTCCTGTCGAAGCGCCGGTTTTTCCCGGTGCTGGGCGGCACTGCCGCCGTCGTCGGCATCGTCTTCAGTGCGATCGGCTTCCTAACCTAGAGAGCTCGCGACACGCTCAAGCGTGAAAGGCGCGCGGCGCGCAAAGGCTTTGCAGGCGCAGCTTCCAGCTCTCGCCACGCACCGCGACGGCGCCGATCCAATCGCCTTCCAAGGGCAGCAGACGTATCCGCCAGTCGTTGGCGAGCCGTGAGTCTTCGGGCGTGCGAATCTGCGCGTTCTTGCAGTGCGCATCAAACTCAACTTCGAACCCGTCTATCGGAAACTTAAGGCCGATACCTTGACCCTTGAGAACGGCCTCTTTCGCGACCCAGTAGCGAAAGAATGTCAGTGCCTGCAAAGATGATGCGGCGCTCTGAATGGCTGTGAGCTCCGAATTGCGGAAGTAGCGCCGCGCGATGGCGAGCGCGTTGACAGCCGGGTTCAGCTGCTCGAGGTCGATTCCCAGTTCGCGTCCGTCGCTCACGGCGATCAGCGCGCGGCCATGGGAATGGGTCATGTTGAAGGAAACGATGCTGCCCGCGTGGCTCGGCGTCGCAAGCGCCGGTTTGCCGCCGGCGCCCGTGGAGAACGCAAGCTTGCGCGCTGGCAGTCCTAGGTAGCGCGCCAACAGCAGCCGCAAGACCCCGTGCGCCACGATGAATTCATTACGGTTGCGTGCCTCGACGAAGCGCGCCGCGCGCGCCGCCTCGGCGCGCGACAAGGTTGCGGCGCATTGCTCGCGGCATGCGGTCGAAGCCTCGAGGAAAAACGACCAAACATGCACGCTCTTCGGTGCCATATGCACATCGCCCTGGGGCCCGCAAAACAGCAGCGGATCGACGGTAGGTAACACGCGTGGCACGCTGATCTTGCTCCCCGACCGCCGCGCCTTGGGACCGGCCCTGCGCTGGCGGGGATCGGGCTTACCCTGTATTCTGCCGCATGGTCCGGCTTGCTTCACGTACCCCATGAACTTGACCCTGTCTGATGCCTTTGCCAAGTATGGTGCGAAGCCCGCTAACCGCTTGCGCGCGCTGTCGGCAATCGCCGAAGACGGAGCCGTGGTCTTAAGTTGCGCACGCTCATACTTTGGCCGCCCCGGCAGGGGAGTGCTGCGTTATGAGGACAAGCTCTCGCGCGAAGCAGGCGATGTGGCGGGCACAGCACTCTTGGGACGGCACCTGACGCTTGCGCGCGATGAGGATCTGCCGATCCGCATGATCGTCGCTTCGCCCAAAGATGTGGCGGGCGGCAAAGTGAGCAGAAGCTTTCATGTGCGCACGGATCTCGTCGGCAAGGTGACGAAATTCGATGGCGATCACTTCATCGTTGATTTCACGCGGCCGCCCGATCCGCGTATCGCGACCCCGCGCCGCAAGTAACGCCTGGCAGGCGTCTTAAGTCGCGCTGTAGTCCGCGGTAAACTTGTAGAGCACTCGCAGATGGCAGGCCTGCCTGCCCATACGGTCGCGCGCACGTACGCCGGGGCATTCAATCTCGCCTTCCGCATGCTCGGCCGAGCTTGCGAGTACGCTGGTGGCGGCGGCGTTTAAATCAAACTGCCCATCGCAATCGGCGTACGGACAGGGAAATTCAAAGAATGCTCGAGCCGGCGGGTGCAACACATGTGATTGCTCCGCAGGCGTGCAGGCGGTTGCGTCTTTGAAACTCAAGTCCACGCGGATCTGCTCGAGCCGCGGAAACGCCGAACGCAAGGTCTGAGCGGCTGCGCGGCCGCGGCGCCAGCGGTCGCGACGCTGTTGGCGCGCGGCCTCAGGGCTTAAGGAGGAAAGTCTCAATCCCGTTCTCCAACAACTGCAGGACTTGGGGTGTGCGCCGGCTGACCGCTTTCAGGGGTCGGCTCCGATTCCACCGTGCCGTCGGGGCGCGGGGAGCGGCGCTGTAGCTTTTCGGTCTGTTTCGTCTTCCTGGCAAGCTCCTTCTGTCGTTTTGCGTGACGATAATTCGGCTTGGCCAAGGGGGTCTCCAGGTGACGACTCGAAGCATTGAAGCGCAGCTTCGATCCTGCCGCGCCGCTCCTGAGACTGTACTCCCTTTAGGGCGGGGACGTATGACTCCTAAGGGCCCAAGATCGTGGCGTTGTAGGGGAGGCCCGCCTTTGCCGACAGCCGGCCCCGCCAAGCGGCCGTGCGCCCGTGAGCCCTCACGCAGCGTGCTTGCGCCGCTGCTGCAACGCACCAGCTAGCGTCGCCGCAGCGTGCGGCCGCGCGGCGAGAGGGCCGCCTTGAACCTGTTGCGAAGGCCGGGGAACTCAGCGCTTAAGGGGTAGCGGCGCCGCATCCCCAGCACAGCTATCGCCGCGCCGCTGTCGCTGCTTTTGACATCAGGATTACAACTTGCGCGCCTCGCCAATTGACGAATTAGCGGGCAGTCATGATGTGGGCAGGTTGTAGGCACCGCGGTCGGATTGCGATCCGCGGCTTAAAACATCTGCCGCTCGTGACGCTGCACCTCACGGCGCGCTGCAATTCACATTGCGTCTCCTGTGACTCGGGGCGCCACGGTCACTCAGACATCGCCGCATAGGCTCGGACGGCATCCCGCAGGATGATGCCACGGGCACAAGGTTCTACGGAGCTGCACGGCGTCTTCTTGACAAAGAGGGGTCGTCTCTTAGCGGCAACCGACGTTTCAGGCGACGCGGCGTTTCCTTTCCAACAACTGCATGATGAGCGGCGTCAGGATGAGCTGCATCGCGATGTCGAGCTTGCCGCCCGGGATCACGATTGAATTGGCACGCGACATGAAGCTTGCGTCGATCATAGAGAGCAGATAGGGAAAGTCGATGCCGCGCGGATTGGCGAAGCGGATCACGATCATCGATTCGTCCGGCGTCGGGATCCAGCGCGAGACGAACGGGTTCGATGTGTCCACGGTCGGAACGCGCTGGAAGTTGATGTGCGTCTGCGTGAACTGCGGGCAGATGTAGGTCACGTAGTCGGGCATGCGGCGCAGAATCGTGTCGATCACCGCTTCGGTCGAATAGCCGCGCGTTGATCGGTCGCGGTGGATCTTCTGGATCCATTCGAGATTCATGACCGGCACGACGCCGATGCGCACGTCGGCGTAGCGCGCGATGTCGACGCTATCGGTCACCACTGCGCCGTGCAGGCCTTCATAAAACAACAGGTCGGAATTTTCGGGGAACGGCTCCCACGGCGTGAAATTGCCGGCGGGCAGCCCCCACACTTTGGCCTCCGCCTCGTCGTGCACGTAGTGGCGCGTGCGCCCGTTACCGGTACTGCCGAATTGCCGAAAGGTCGCCTCGAGCTCCGTCAAGAGGTTGGCCTCCGGTCCGAAATGGCTGAAGTGACGGTTGCCCTGGGCGCCCTCAGCGCTCATCACGCGCTTCATTTCGAGCCGATCGAAACGGTGAAAAGCGTCGCCTTCGATATAGGCTGCGTTGACGTTCTCGCGACGGAAGATCGTCTCGAACGTGCGCCGCACGGATGTGGTCCCGGCGCCCGAAGAACCGGTGATGGAAATAATAGGGTGCGCGACGGACATATCATCTCCGGAACAAGCCGCGTCGGCCGAAGAGCGGGGAGCGCTCGCCGATCGAATGCGGCTCACGATGGTAGCGTTCGAGCCGCGCGACTTCTTCGCGCGATCCGAACAGCAGTGGGATCCTTTGATGCAGCGAACGAGGCTGCACGTCGAGAATGCGCTTGTGGCCCGTCGAGGCCGCGCCGCCGGCCTGCTCGATCAGCCAGGCGATGGGATTCGCCTCGTAAAGCAGGCGCAGGCGGCCCTCGCTGTAGCCGTTTCTGATGTCGGCCGGATAAAGATAGATACCGCCGCGAGAGAGCACGCGGTGCGCTTCGGCGACCATCGAGGCGATCCAGCGCATATCGAAGTCGGCGCCGCGCGGCCCCTCGGTTCCCTTCAGACAATCGTCAACGTAGATACGTATCGGCTCGTCCCAATAGCGATGGTTCGATGCGTTGATCGCGAACTCCTGCGTTGTCGCAGGCACACGCACGTGATGCGACGTCAGATGAAAAGTACCGGTCGCCCGATCGAGTGTGAACACGTGCGTGCCGGCGCCGACCGTCACAGCAAATGCGGTCTGCGGTCCGTAGATCGCATAGCCGGCGGCGAGCTGGCGCACGCCTGTCTGCAGGAAGGCATCGGCATCGCAGCGTGATCCTTCGGTCGGCGCGGGCAGGATCGAGAAGATCGTGCCGACTGAGACATTCGTGTCGATGTTGGAAGAGCCATCGAGCGGGTCGATGGCAACCAGCAGTTTGCCTTTCGGGTCGAGTGCGATGGGTTCGGCGAGCTCCTCGGAAGCGAGCGCGGCGACCGACACGTTGCTTAAGCCTGCGACCAGCATGTCGTTGGCGCGCACGTCGAGTTCCTTCTGCACATCGCCGCTGCCGTGATCGCCGCGCTCGGCGCCGAGCGCGCTGCCTGCGAGTGCGCCATGGGCGATCAGATTTGAGAGCGCGGCACAAACGTCAGCCAAAGCACTCACCGTGTCAGCGATGGCTATGCGCTCAGCCGAATCCGCGGCCCACGCGGACAGGTGCTGTGCGAGTGACGGCGCGGCGCTCATGAGGAGTTCTTTGCGGCGGGCGCTGCGAACACGCTGCTGCCGCGAATGTCGGCGGCCTCGATCGTGACGAGGTCGTCGGCGCTGATCTCGGCACCGATGTCCACGAGCCGCATGGCTTGTCGCAGGCGCGAGCGATCGAAGGCATTGCGGATGGAGCGCGCGTTGGCGAAGTTCGGCTGCTGCCGCCGTTGCGCGATGTATTCGCTCAACGCCTGACGCGCGTCGTCACTCAAGCGGTACTCGGCCTGCTGCGCGAGTTTCTCAACTATGCTCAGCAGTTCGCTGTCGGCAAAGTCCGGGAAGTGCACGTGATGGGCGATGCGCGAGCGAAAGCCCGGGTTGGATTCAAAGAAACGATCCATGCGGTCCTTATAGCCCGCCAGAATCACGGTCAGATCGTCGCGCTGGTTCTCCATCACCTGCAGCAGAATCTCGATCGCTTCCTGGCCGTAGTCCTTTTCGTTCTCCGGGCGATGCAGGTAGTACGCCTCGTCGATGAAGAGGACGCCACCCATCGCGCGCTTCAGGATGTCCTTGGTCTTGGGCGCGGTATGGCCGATGTACTGGCCCACCAGGTCATCGCGCGTGACCGACACGAGATGCCCTTTGCGGATGAAGCCCAATCGATGCAGGATGCCTGCCATCCGCAACGCAACTGTCGTCTTGCCGGTGCCGGGATTACCCGTGAACGCCATGTGCAGCGTCGGCGCTCCGGAGGAGAAGCCGAGCTTCTCGCGCGCGCGCGTTACCAGCAGGAACGCCGCAATTTCGCGGATGCGCCGCTTGACGGGCTCAAGCCCCACGAGATCGTTATCGAGCTCGGCGAGCAGCGGACCGATTTCGCTGTCGGCGTACAGAGTACGCAGGTCAATGCGACGATTCCCCTCGGGAGCCGCAGCGACAGGGGCGGCCGGGACAGCATCAGCCATAGCGCCGCCCTGGCGGCTTGTCCGTCGCGTATGAGTGCAGCGTGTAACGAACCGTGCGTCCACGATCCTCGCTGCGCTCGAGCCTGAAGCCGGGCTCTTCGCTCGGGCGGTGCACGATGAAGGACAGCCGC
>DAITPA010000029.1:0-22011 GCA_036833805.1 Steroidobacteraceae bacterium
GCTCTATGCTGTCGACCATGCGGGTCCAAAGACCACCGGCAGGATCGGCAGCGAGCGCAACCAGCGGTGAGCGGATGACGACGTCGCCGTTCGCTGCGGTGACCGTGAACTCGCCGATGCTCTGGCCGGCCGCAATCGGCGCAATGAGCGGCTCTTTGACACTGGCGCTGGTGTGCAGACTGGCAAGCTGGCCGCGCCCGACGGTGACATAAAGATCAGCCGGTGAGCCGGCGGCGACCTCGGCCGTTTGGCCCTTGTAGACGTGCGGTTTGACGATGAGATCGCCGCGCGCCTTCACCTTGCCGGTCTCGAAAAAGGTGTACCCGTAGTTGAGCAGCGCCGCGCTCGCATCCTCGCGCGCCTTGATCGACGGCGAGCCGAGCACGACCGAGATCAGGCGCATGCCGTTTCTCTTGGCGGAAGTGATCAGGCAATAGCCCGCCGACTCTGTGTGTCCGGTCTTGATGCCGTCCACGGTCGGGTCGCGCAACAGGAGCCCATTCCTGTTGTGCTGCGTGATGTTGTTCCAGGTGTACTCGCGCAGGCCGTACCATGTGTAGTATTGCGGAAAGTCATGTATAAGCGCCCGCGACAAGAGCGCCATGTCGCGGGCAGTCGTGAAGTGATTGGGACTCGGCAGGCCGTCGCTGTTTTCGAAGTTCGTCGCCTTCATCCCCAAGCGCTTGGCATAGGTGTTCATGATCTGCGCGAAGGCACTCTCGGTTCCGCCGACCTTCTCGGCGAGCGCGATCGTTGCGTCGTTGCCTGATTGCACGAGCATGCCCTTGATGAGGACCTCAGCCGGGATCTCGGTGCCCACCTGCACGAAGGTGCGCGAGCCCTCGGCTTTCCAGGCATGCTCGCTGATGGTCACCATATCGGTAACCTTCAGGCGTCCTTCCTTCAGCGCAACGAACACGGCATAGCTCGTCATGAGCTTCGTAAGGCTCGCCGGCTCCATGCGCTCGTCGGCGCGCGTTTCGGCCAGCACGCGCCCACTGTCGTGATCAATGAGGAGGTAGGTACGTGCATCTACGGTGGGCGGCTGTGGAATCGGGCTGCCGGCGGGAGCCGCCGCCGCGGTTTGTGGCGCGGCAGCTTGCGGCGTCGCCGGCGTGGCTGTCGGTGCCGGGGCAGCGAGTGCGGCCGATGACACAACTAATAGCAAAGCTCTCAATAATAAGCGCGACATTCTTTGCGACCCCACGAAAGTATTGACTTTGAATGACCGACGATTCTAGCGGAAGCGCGCGCGCCTATGTGCGCGCTCGATCTTAATCCGGTGCGAGCCGCGCATCGGCGATGCCCAATGCGGCGAGGCGGCCTGCGAGCTCATCGAACTGCGCAACGCTTGCGACCGGTCCCACACGCACGCGAAATAGATGCGACTTCGTCGCAACCGGCGGCACGACGGCGACGCCCGGCATTCCCGCAGCGCGCAGGCGCGCGAGCAGACGCTCGGCGTTGTCCTTGTCGGCGAAGGCGCCGGCTTGCATGTAAAGCTCAGGCGGCGGTAATTCCGCTGTGCGGGTCAGCGTATCCGACGCGGCCGGGCTCAAGGCGCGCACTTCCACGAGCGTCGTGCCTTCGCGCAGCATGTCAAGCTTGGCGGCTGCGGTATAGGAGAGGTCAATAATACGGTTCGCAACGAAGGGACCGCGGTCATTGATGCGCACCACGATGCTCTTGCCGTTCTTAAGATTACTGACGCGTGCGTACGCCGGCAGCGGCAGGGTCTTGTGCGCGGCCGTCATGCCGTACATGTCGTATGGCTCACCCATTGAAGTACTGGCGCCATGAAAAGTGGGCCCGTACCAGGATGCGACGCCGCGCTCGACATAGCCATCAGCCGACGCCAGCACGAAATAGCGTTTGCCGAGCACGTCATAGAAGGGAGGATTGCCGTGATGGCTGCGCAGCTCAAAGCGTGGCACGGCATCCGGAATGGATGCGAAGTCGCGCGGCCGCGCCGGCGCTGCTGCAGACGGAGGGCCGACTGGCTCGGGGCCGGGCGCTTGGCGGCGCGGCGCGCTTGCACACGCGGCAATGAACGCTGCTGCGCACACGACGACAAGCAGTCGCGTGCGCCTCACGGTGGCGCGCTCGGGGGAATGCGCGCGAGAATCGCCTGCGCCAGATCGTGTACCGCCATCGCGTAACGTGCGCTGTGATTGTAGCGGGTGATCACCTGAAAATTCTTGAAGCCCAGGCGATAGGCTGGACCGTCACGCTCCTCAGCGCTTACCAGCACCACCGGCGTTGTGGCCGCTGCGGTCAAATCGCTGTCCACGCCCTGGGCATTCAAGTCGCCGAGTGTTTCATTGAGATCGAGATTTCTTAAGTCGATGTGGAAGGTCGCACCGGGCTCGACGAACACAGCGCTCATGACCGGGGTGGCCGGCTCCCAACCATGTTCGCGCAGAAAGTTTGCGATGCTCGCGAAGATGTCAGCCCAGTCGTTCCACAGGTCGCGGTGCTTATCGCCGTCCGCGTCGATGGCGAAGCGCCGGTAGCTTGAGGGCATGAACTGCGGCGCTCCCATCGCGCCCGCGTACGAGCCCGTGACCGTCAGAGGATCGATACGCTCCTCGCGCGTCAAGAGGATGAACTGCTCAAGCTCGCTTCTGGCGAGCTTGCTGGGCACCGGCTGACCGAAGGCCAGCGTCATGAGCGCATCGAGTACTCGATCATGGCCGGTCATATGACCGTAGAAGGTTTCGCAGCCGAGGATTGAGACAATGTATTCGGGCGGCACGCCGCGCTCGGCCGCGATGCGTTCGAGCGGCTCACGGTGCTCGAGCCAGAAATCAACTCCGGCCGCAATGCGTTTCTCGGTGACGAAATGCGCGCGGTACTCCCACCAGGCGAGCACGCGCTCCGCCGGCTGCTCGGTGCGCTCGATGACTTTTGTCTGCGGCACGGCATGGCGCAACAGTGCGCGCACGACGCGCGGCTTTAAGCCGTTGCGCGTTGCGACTTCGCGAATGAAATCGCGGATGTCGGGGCGATTCAAGTCAAAGTGCGGCGCCGGCGGCGGCGGTGCGGTACCTGCATCCGCGGGCGTCAGCTGCACGAGCGCCGCGAGCAACAGCAAGCGCCACAGTGTATGTAGTTGGCGTCGCACTCCTAGGAACCCATGAGTTTGCGATGCGAATACAGCGCCATTAAAATGCCAAAGCCTGCGAGTAACGTCACCATGGAGCTGCCACCGTAGCTCACGAGCGGCAAGGGCACGCCGACGACCGGTAGCAGCCCGCTCACCATTCCTGCATTGATGAACACGTAGACGAAGAACGTGAGCGCAAGACTGCTCGCGAGCAGGCGCGCGAAGGTGTCTTGAGTCTGCATCGCAAGATACAGAGCGCGAGCGACCACGAAGGCGTACAGCAGCAGAAGAAGCGCAAGCCCGAGAAGCCCGAACTCCTCGCCGATTACCGCAAAGATGAAGTCGGTCGAACGCTCCGGCAGAAACTGCAGCTGCGCCTGACTGCCGTGCATCCAGCCCTTGCCAAACACACCGCCCGAGCCGATTGCGATTTGCGACTGGATGATGTGGTAGCCCGCGCCCAGGCGATCGGTGCTCGGATCGAAGAAAGTGAGCACTCGTTTTTTCTGATAGTCGTGCATGAAGGCCCAGCCGAACCAGCCGCCGGCCGCACCAATCGCCGCGAGCCCAGCGATGATGCGCATCCGCAGGCCCGCCATGACGATGACGAGGCTGCCGGCAATTGCGATCAGCGCAGCGGTGCCGAGATCCGGCTGCAGCACAACCAGGCCGACCGGCACAAAGACGAGCGCGGCCAATCCAAGGAGCGTGCCCATTGTTGGGGGCAACGGCCGGTCATGCAGGAACCAGGCGCACATCATCGGCACCGCAAGCTTCATGAGCTCGGAGGGCTGAAAGCGCACCACGCCCAGATCGAGCCAGCGCTGCGCACCCTTGCCGATATAGCCGATGCCATCAACGACGAGCAGCAGGATGACGCCGAAGAGATAAAGCCACGGCGAGCTGCGCCTCAATAAATTGGGGTTGACCTGAGCGAGCACGAGCATCGCGACTGCGCCCATTCCAAGATGCACACCTGCTCGGATGATGGTCGGCAGGCTCTGGCCGGAGGCGCTGTAGAGCACGACAAGTCCGTAGACCGCGACGAGCGCAAGGCCAATGATGAGAGCGCCGTCGAGCTTCAAGGCGGCTGCCATGTGCGCGGTGCCGGTCAATGTGCGGCGTGTGCGCGATCCTGAGGTGACCTCTTCGTACATCAGCTTGGCGCCTTCGCTGCGACTTTCAATTTGCCGTCGGGACCGAGCAAATACGCGTCCATGACCTTACGCGCGATAGGCGCCGCGGCGCTCGCGCCGAAACCGCCATTCTCAACCAGCACCGCGACCGCGATGAGCGGTGCGTCGACCGGTGCGAAGGCGATGAACCAGGCGTGATCGCGCAGGCGCTCATCGACGGTCTTTTCGTTGTATTTGGCGTTCTGCGCGACCGTGAACACCTGCGCGGTGCCGGTCTTGCCCGCGATGGAGTAATCGGCGCCCTTGCCGCTCGCTCTGGCCGTGCCGTAGGTCGCAGCGCCCACCATGCCGTCGATGACGCGCACCCAATCAGCGTCACTCACGCCCTCGATCGATTTGCCGGCAACGGGCGCGATCGGCTGTATGTCGCCTTGCATACCGCGCAAGCCAGTTACGAGGCGCGGGCGGAAGTTTTTGCCGCGGCCGGCGATAACGCTGGCGACGTGCGCAAGCTGCAACGGCGTCACCAGAAGATAGCCCTGGCCCACCCCGAAATTGACCGTCTCGCCGGGAAACCAGATCTGGTCCTCGGGCCGTTTGAAAGCCAGTTTCTTCCATTCCGGGGTTGGCAGGAGGCCGGGCTTTTCGCCGCTGATGTCAATCCCCGTCACTTTGCCGTAGCCGAACGGCGCCATGAACGAGGCCATGCGATTGACGCCTATGGTTGCGGCGAGGCCGTAGAAGTACACATCGCAGGACTTGGCGATAGCGTCTTGCAGGGCTATGTGACCGTGCCGCCCGGTTTTGCCTTCGCGGTACAGGTGGCTGCTGCCGGGCAGATGAAACACGCCGTCACAGAATTCCACTTTGTCCGGATTGAGCACGTGGTAGGTCAATCCCGCGAGCGCCACGACCGGTTTGATGGTCGAGCCCGAGGGATAGGCGCCGCGCAATGCGCGGTTCAGCAAAGGCTTATCGATGTTGTCCGTGAGAGTGGCGTATTCGCCGCGCGTGATACCGCGCGCGAACAGCGAAGGGTCAAAGCCTGGCCGGCTGGCGAGCGCAATCACGTCGCCCGTCTGCGGATCGAGCGCGACGACCGAGCCGCGCCGCTCGCCGAGCGCGGTTTCTGCGACCGCTTGCACCGCAAGATCGAGCGACAGCACGAGATCGTCACCGGCCGTAGGCGGGCGCGTGTGCAGATCCGGCACGAGCGCACCTTGGCGCTGCACCGAGCGTCCGAGCGCATTGACAAGGATCTCGCGGAAGCCGTTGCCGCCGTGCAGTTCATGCTCGTAGGCGCTTTCGACGCCGAGCTTGCCGATGAGGGCGGTGCCGGAGTAGGCCGCGCGGTCGATGCGCTGCAGATCGGGCTCGCTGATCGCGCCGACGTAGCCCAACGCATGCACCGCAACCTCGCCCTCGGGGTAGAAGCGCGTCTGGCGTGTCTTGATGTCGAGGCCCGGGAACTCGAAGCGCCGTACCGCGAAGCGCGCGACGTCCTCCTCCGACATGCGCAGGCGCACCGGCACGCTGTCAAACGGACGCCGTGAGCGGATCGTGCGGCGCAGATCGTCCAAAGTATCCGCCTCAATGAGGCCGAGCTGCACAAGCGCCTTCAAAGACGCGTTCAGGTCGGGCACTTCCTCGGGCACGAGCTCAAGCTGATAGGCCGGCTGATTGCCCGCGAGGAGCTTGCCGTTGCGATCGAGGATGAGCCCCCGCGCCGCCGGAATGGGCTCGGTCCTGACGCGATTGCCCTGCGAGAGCTCGGTGTAGTAGTCGTGGCGCATCACCTGTAGGAGGAACAGGCGTCCGATGAGCGTTAGCGTGAGGGCGACGATTAGCAAGCCCGCGACCAGCGCGCGCCGCTCGAACAGGCGCTGCTCCTGCCAGTGATCCTTGATGCGCACGCCCTGAACCACTAGCGGCGTACCTTTGTGAGCTTGGGAACTTTCATCGGGGTGCGTGGCTTCTGCCAAGAAGCGCCGCCGCGAGCGGCCACAAAATCGCTCCGGTCAAGATCTGTAGCCAGCGTAGCGGGCCGTAGAGCACATGCCCGGTCCAGCCGTCGATGGCAAATACGACGAACTCATATATAAAAAGTAAGCCCATAACGATTAATGACTGCTGAAAGACGGGCTTCGAGCGGATCTTCTGATGCTCGCGTACCGCGATGTAGGTGACGAGAGTCAGAGCGAGTGCATGCTGTCCCAACACCGAGCCCTGAAAGATATCCAGAGCCAGCCCCGCGATCCAGCCGAGCGTCAGCCCGCCGGCCCGCGGCACAGCAATCGACCAGTAGAGTACCGTCAATACGAGAAACGCGGGGCGCGCCGCATCGAACCAGCTTGGCACCGGCACCACAGACAGAAAGAGCGCCAGCAGCACCGTGAAAAATATGCGCCCAATGGGCTCACGCATCCGCACGTTCATTTGACAGCGTCCTCGGCCTCCTCGGGAGGAGCCGATTTGGGGGTCACGTCGGGCGGGTGCGCGGGAGCTGGTGTCGCAGCGGACTTGGGAGTGAACATCGGCACTGGCGCTGCCACAGGCGCTGGCGCGACCACTGGCGCCGCCGCCGGCGCGCTCTTGTGCGGTGCCGGTTGCGGCTGAATCTCAGGATTATTGACGCGTGCGTCCTTGAACCAGACCAGCGCCACTTCGCGGTCGCGATCGATTCGCGCGAGCGGCACGGCACGGATCTGCGCCAACGGCTGCACGGCGTCCCGGTGGATCTCGGCCACGCGGGCCACCGGATAGCCCGGGGGGAATACCCCGCCCAGGCCCGAGGTGACGAGCAGATCTCCCGGCTTCACGTCCGCGTTCGCCGGCAGATAGGGCAGCGCTAGAGTGCCCTCGTTGCCGGCGCCGACGGCGATGGTTCGCAGGCCGGTGCGCTCGATTTGCACCGGTACGGCGTGCTCGGGATCGGTGATCAGAATTACCTCGGCGCTCCACGGACCGATATGCATGGTCTGGCCTAGGAGCCCGGCGTCATCGAGTACGGCTTGGCTCGCGAACACGCCGTTGGTGGTGCCGCGATTGATGAGTAGGCGCTGGCGCAGCGTCGTGAGCTCCACGTTGACGATTTCGGCTACCAGCCAGCGATCCGCGATCGGCGGCAGTGCTTGCCTAAGTCCGCGCAGCTGCGCGTTCTCGCGCGCGAGCCCCTCGTAGTTGAGCGCCCGCAGCGCAAGCTCGCTTTCCCGAATGCGCAGGCGCGCAATCTCCTCGCGCAGCACCTCACGCGTCTGCGTGCTCTCTTTCATCCATGCCCAAGCCGCTGACGGCGAGCTCACCGCAAGCTGCAGAGGGTACACGGCTGCCTGCAGGAGAAAGCGCGCCTGGTTCAGCCAGCCGCCGCGCTGATCCAGAACCATGACGACAATCGACAGCAGCGCGTAGAGCGTGAATCGGAAGCCGGGCGGCGAGCCGTGTCCGGTCAGCCGTCGGTTTCCACCTACGCCGAATGCGGCCACGCCGTTCCGCGACTATTCGAGTCCGAAGTGACCGGGGCCCATGGCGTCCATCAACTCGAGAATGCGCCCGCCACCGCGAGCAACACAGGTGAGGGGATCATCCGCCACGACCACCGGCAAGCCGGTTTCTTCGGTGAGGAGCTTGTCGATGTCACGCAGGAGCGCGCCGCCGCCGGTCAACACGATGCCGCGGTCGGCGACGTCAGCGCCGAGCTCCGGAGGAGTTTGCTCGAGGGCCTGTTTGACCGCGCTCACGATGCTCTGCAGGGGCTCCTGCAGCGCCTCGAGGATTTCATTGCTGTTCAAGGTGAAGCTGCGCGGTACACCCTCGGAGAGATTGCGTCCCTTCACCGAGAGCTCGCGCACTTGCTGGCCGGGATAGGCCGAGCCGATCTCGATCTTGATGCGCTCGGCGGTCGCCTCACCGATGAGAATGCCGTAATTACGACGCACGTAGTTCATGATGGCTTCATCGAAGCGGTCGCCGCCGATGCGCGCCGAGTTCGCGTACACAATGCCATTCAACGACAGCACCGCGACTTCCGATGTACCGCCGCCGATGTCGAGTACCATCGAACCGCGCGGCTCGTGAACCGGCAGGCCGGCGCCGACCGCAGCGGCCATCGGCTCGCTCACGATGCCAACGTTGCGCGCGCCCGCGCCCTCGGCGGACTCTCGGATCGCACGGCGCTCCACTTGGGTCGAACCGAAGGGCACGCACACGAGGACCCGCGGCGAGGGCTTCAGCATGCGGTTGCCGTGCACCTTGTTGATGAAGTATTGGAGCATCTTCTCCGTATAGGTGAAGTCGGCGATGACGCCATCCTTCATCGGACGCACGGCATTGATGTGGCCTGGCGTACGGCCGATCATGCTTTTCGCCTCGGCGCCGACGGCGACGATGATCTTGCCGCCGCGCGTGGGTTCGTCCTGTACAGCTACGACCGACGGCTCATTCAGAACGATGCCCTTGTCGCGGACATAGATCAGCGTGTTGGCCGTGCCCAAATCAATGGACAGATCGCTGGAGAAGTAGCCACGCAGGCGTTTGAACATGAAGCGACCGGATATTTGCGAGGCGGGAGGACGCCAAAAGTGGCGCGTAATCTATCAACCGACAGGACATTGAGCAAGGCAAGCTGTATGATTTTGAGCTGTTTTTCGCACTTTTACTCACGCCCATGGCCTTGACACGAGCCGCGATCGAAAGCATCGCGCAGCTGGCGCGCCTCGAGCTAAATGAGGCCGAAATCCCGGTTTACCAGGACAGCTTGAGCCGCATCCTCGATTTTGTCGGGGAATTGGAGCGCGCCGCGACGACCGGCGTCACACCCATGGCGCATCCACTGCCTGGACAGGCGCAGCGCCTGCGTGCCGACGTCGTCACCGAAGCGGACGAGCACACGCGCTATCAGCAGAATGCGCCGCAGGTCGAAGCTGGGCTGTATCTCGTGCCGAAGGTGATCGAGTGAGTCTCTACAAAAAGACTCTGGCCGAGCTGGCCGCAGGGCTGCGCGCACGCGAGTTCTCGAGCGTCGAATTGACGACGCTTTACTTGCAGCGCATTGAACGACATGCAGGCAGGCTGAACGCCTTTATCACGATCGCGCACCAGTCGGCGTTGGCTGCCGCGCGCGCGGCGGATGCGGAGCTCGCGGCTGGTCGCGCGCAAAGGCTTACCGGCCTGCCGTTGGCACACAAGGACATCTTTTGCACGGCGGGCCTGCGCACTACCTGTGGCTCGCGCATGCTTGATCAGTTTGTCTCGCCGTACGATGCGACTGTTGTCGCAAAGCTCAAGGATGCGGGCACTGTATTGCTTGGCAAAACCAACATGGACGAGTTTGCCATGGGCTCCTCCAGCGAGACGAGCTATTACGGACCGGTGAAAAATCCCTGGAACATCGAGCTTGTGCCGGGCGGCTCCTCGGGAGGCTCGGCGGCAGCCGTTGCGGCGCGGCTTGCGCCGGCGGCAACGGCAACCGACACCGGCGGATCGATCCGCCAGCCTGCGGCGCTCTGTGGCGTTACGGGGCTCAAGCCAACCTATGGGCGCGTGTCGCGCTACGGCATGGTCGCCTTCGCATCAAGCCTGGATCAGGGCGGCGTCATTGCAGCGAGCGCCGAGGACGCGGCGCTCATCATGACGGCGATGGCGGGCTTTGACGTGCGCGACTCCACCAGCGTCGATGCACCGGTGCCCGATTACGTCGCACTGCTCGGCAAATCCGTCGCCGGTCTGCGGGTGGGAGTGGTCAAGGAATTCTTTGATGCTGGCCTTGACGCCGATAACGCTCGCAGAATCGAGGAGGCGCTCGCCCTGTACCGCAAGTTGGGTGCAACGCTTAAGGATGTGAGTCTGCCGAATCTGCCCCTGTCGGTGCCGACCTACTACGTCGTCGCACCGGCGGAGTGCTCTTCAAATCTTGCGCGCTTTGATGGCGTGCGTTTCGGGCATCGCTGCAAAGAGCCGCGCGACCTGCAGGATCTTTACAGCCGCTCGCGCGGCGAGGGATTTGGCGCCGAGGTGAAGCGCCGCATCATGACCGGGACCTATGTGCTCTCGGCAGGCTACTACGATGCCTATTACTTGAAGGCGCAGAAAGTGCGCCAGCTGATCGCGCAGGACTTCCGCGAAGCCTTCAAAGAAGTTGACGTGCTGATGGGGCCCACGACCCCGACGCCCGCGTTTGCAATCGGCGCGAAGATGGCCGACCCGATTACGATGTATTTGAACGACATCTACACCATCGGCGCCAACCTTGCAGGCTTGCCCGCGATCTCGATTCCCTGTGGGCTGGTGGCGGGCTTGCCGGTCGGCCTGCAGCTCATCGGCGCACACTTCGCGGAAAGCACGCTCCTGAACGCGGCACATGCCTATCAGCGCGAGACCGATTGGCATCGCCACATCCCCGAGGCTTTCGCATGAGCGCCGCCGACTGGGAAACCGTAATCGGACTTGAGATCCACGCGCAGCTGTCGACGCGTTCAAAGATCTTCTCGGGCGCCGCAAGCAGCTACGGTGCGCGCCCCAACGTGCATGCCAGCCTCGTCGATTTGGGCTATCCGGGCGTGCTGCCGGTATTGAATGGCGAGGCGGTGCGCATGGCCGTGAAATTGGGGCTTGCGATTGACGCAACCGTTGCGCGCACCTCGGTATTTGCCCGCAAGAATTATTTCTATCCGGATCTGCCGAAGGGCTATCAGATCAGTCAGTACGAGCTGCCGATCGTTGCACAGGGCGCGCTCGATATCATCCTCGAAGACGGCACGCGCAAGCGCATCGGCATCACGCGCGCGCACCTTGAGGAGGATGCGGGCAAGTCGCTGCATGAGGGCTTGCCCGGCGTCTCCGGCATTGATTTGAATCGCGCCGGCACGCCGCTCATAGAGATCGTTTCCGAGCCCGAGCTGCGCTCGGCGAAGGAAGCCGTTGTCTACATGAAAAAAGTGCACACGCTGGTGCGCTACCTTGAGATCTGCGATGGCAACATGCAGGAAGGATCGTTTCGCTGCGACGCCAACGTATCGGTGCGCAAGTACGGCGCGCCGGCCTTTGGCACACGTGCGGAGATCAAGAACCTCAATTCCTTCCGCTACGTCGAGAAGGCAATCTTGTTCGAGGTTTCCCGGCAGATCGACATCCTCGAGTCGGGCGGCCGGATCGTGCAGGAGACCCGTTTGTACGATGCGGACAAGGGCGAGACGCGCTCGATGCGCACCAAGGAGGAGGCCAATGACTATCGCTACTTCCCGGATCCGGACCTCTTGCCGGTCGTGCTCACGGAAGAATTCATCGCACAGATAAGAGCGAGTCTGCCCGAGCTTCCAGACCAGAAAGCCCTGCGCTTTGCCGCGCAGTACGGCCTGTCGGCTTACGACGCCGGCGTTCTGACGGCGAGCAGGGAGCTTGCGGCGTACTACGAGGAAGTAGCGCGCGAAGTGCCCGGCGAGCCCAAGCTTGCGGCGAACTGGGTGATGGGCGAACTTGCCGCCTCGCTTAATAAGGATGGCCTCGACATCGCCACGAGCCGGCTGTCCGCCGCAAACCTTGCGTCACTCCTGCGGCGCATCGCGGACCAAACGATCTCGGGAAAGATCGCAAAGGAAGTCTTCGAGGCGATCTGGTCGAGCGGCCAGAGCGCCGACGCCATCATCGAAGAGCAGGGCCTCAGGCAGATTACGGACACAGGCGCCATCGAGCGGGTGATCGACGAAGTCATGGCAAAGAACCCCGCACAGCTTGCCGATTACCGCTCGGGCAAGGACAAGCTCTTCGGGTTCTTTGTCGGCCAAGTCATGAAGGCGACTGGCGGCAAAGCCAACCCGGCCGAGCTTAACAAGCTCTTGAAAACGAAGCTTGCAGGCTGACCACCCGCGCAAGCGCCCGCCCCGACTTTCAGTAATCCAAACCAGTTCGCTTCTTTTAAGCGTCCGACTCTGCTAGGCTTTAACTTAAAGATATGTGCAATTATGCAAGTTAAGACAGAAGCTAGCCACCTCGTCGCTTGGCTGCGCGCCGCCGGAGAGCCGACGCGCTTGCGCTTGCTGGCGCTGTGCGCGCAACGCGAGTTTAGCGTATCGGATCTGACGCTCGCCGTCGGGCAGAGCGGCCCGCGCGTGTCCCGGCATCTGAAGATTTTATGCGCCGCGGGCCTTCTGGCGCGCCTGCGCTCGGGTCAATGGGTGCATTACCGGCTCGCACAGGATCCCGGCGCTGCGCGTTTTCTCGCGGGACTCCTCGCGGACCTTGATCCGGCGGATCCGCTACTCGCGCCTGATTGCGGTCGCGTGAAGGCGGCCGGGATCACGTCCGCGGAGGATTCCGTGGGAAGGTCGCGTTTGGATCAGGCTTTATCCACTTTCATCAAGGCGAGCGCGGGTAGCGAACGCTTTCGGCGCGTCCTCGTGGTGGGCACGGAGCATCATGCAATGCTCGCGAGCGCCACCCAGCTCGCGCCCGATTGCACTGCGGTTGCACACGGGCGCCGGGCGGCGCAAGCCGCGAGCGCGTTCCTGAAACGCGAGCATCTCACCTGCCGCGTGGTCCTGACGCCGCAGACGGGCGAGGCGATCGGAAAGAGCCTCCTTGAGGCGGGGCCGCAGTTTGATGCGGTGGTCATCGACCGCTCGAGCGCGCACGCCGTTGCGCTTCCCACCTGGCTCGCAGCCGGCCGACGCGTGCTCGCAAGTGCGGGGCGCTTGTGGCTCTTCGAGCACTATGAGTCGTTTGACACGGCAAATGCCGGAGCCAGCGCTAAGCCACTCGCGCTCTTGCGAGATCAACTCGATGAGGCCGGCTTTGCTTGCGAGCGCTTAAGCCCCATTCGAGCCGAACGGCAACAAGTGCTGGCCGCGGTCGTCGTACCGGCGCGCGCGCTCCACACCGCAAGCGAGGCCTGATCCATGCTCAATATTGATGTCTCATTCGAGTTCTTCCCGCCGAATGATGCGCAGATGGAGGCGACGTTATGGCGCTCCGTGGAGCGCCTGGCGCCGCTTGCGCCACGCTTCGTATCCGTGACCTACGGCGCCGACGGTTCAACCCGCGAGCGCACCCACAAGCTCATCACTCGCATCCAGCGCGAAACCAAGTTGACCGGAGCGCCGCATCTGACCTGCATCGGCGCGCCGCGCGGGGAGATCCTCGCGATTGCGCGCCAGTATTGGGATGAGGGCATCCGCCACATCGTTGCGCTGCGCGGCGATCCGCCGCGTGATGCCGCGGGCTATGTACCGCACGCGGAAGGTTTTGCGTACGCGGCGGACCTCGTTTCCGGCCTTAAAAGCGTTGCGGACTTCGACATTTCCGTCGCCGCTTACCCGGAGATGCATCCGGAAGCCGCGTCCGCCAAATTTGACCTTGATAATCTTAAGCGCAAGATTGATGCGGGCGCGTCGCGCGCCATAACCCAGTTTTTCTTTAACACTGACGCATTCTTGAGATTTCGCGACCAGTGCGCTGCCGCCGGCATCCGCGCTGCGATCGTCCCAGGCATCCTGCCGATCACCCGCTTTCCGCAGGTGTGCAGCTTCGCCGCGCGCTGCGGCGCGAGCATTCCTGCGTGGATGCCACAGCGCTTCGCGGGACTCGACGAGGATGCGGAGACTCGCCGCCTGATTGCAGCAGCGGTTGCCATCGAGCAAGTACAGACGCTCGTGCGTCACGGCGTGCGCGAGTTTCATTTCTATACGCTCAATCGCGCTGAGCTCAGCTACGCGATTTGCCACGCGCTCGGCGTACGGCCTGCTGCAGAAGCGCACGATAGCGCCGCGCCGCGCGCCATCGCGATATGAGTCGCGAGCACACTCATGCACCGCGCGCACTCGAGACAGTTCCTGCCTCGCCCGCGCGCGCTCTGGCGGTGCCCTTTGGGATAGCCCCCATTGATGAGACTGCGCGCGCGCGGCGCATCGAGCGCCTAAAATCCCTACTCGAGGAGCGCATCGTGCTCCTTGATGGCGCGATGGGGACCATGATCCAGGGCCATAAGCTCGATGAGGCGGGCTTTCGTGGCGAGCGCTTCCGCGACTTCGGCCGCGATCTGCAAGGCAATAACGACCTTTTGACGCTGTCGCGCCCGGACATCATCGCTGACATCCATCGCGCTTATTTCGCGGCGGGCGCTGACATCGTCGAGACCAATACCTTCAATTCGACGGCGATCTCGCAGGCGGACTACGCGACCGAGGCGCTTGTGCCCGAGCTCAACTATCGCGCCGCGCAGCTTGCGCGCTCGGTCGCGGATGAGTTCACGCAGAAGGATGGGCGCGCCGCATTCGTGGCCGGTGCACTCGGACCGACGAGCCGCATGGCATCGCTCTCCCCGGACGTGAACGACCCCGGTTTTCGCAACGTGAAGTTCGACGAACTGGTGGCAACTTACACGGAAGCCACACGCGCACTCGTCTTGGGTGGTGTCGATCTCATCATCGTCGAGACCGTGTTTGACACGCTGAATGCAAAGGCGGCCCTGTATGCCGTGCGCGGCGTGTTTGACGAGCTCGGCCGCGAATTGCCGCTTATTATTTCCGGCACCATCACCGATGCTTCGGGACGTACGCTCTCCGGGCAGACGACCGAAGCGTTCTGGAATTCGGTCCGGCACGCGCAGCCGCTCGCCATCGGTCTTAACTGTGCGCTCGGCGCAACTCAGCTGCGCCCCTACGTGCACGAGCTTTCGCGTGTGGCCGACACCTATGTGTGCGCCTATCCGAACGCAGGACTGCCAAATGCCTTCGGTGAGTACGACGAAACGCCGGAGGAAACGGCGACCATCTTGAATGAGTTCGCCGCCGCCGGCCTTATCAACATCGTCGGCGGCTGCTGCGGCACGACGCCGGAGCATATTCGCCTGCTACGGGCCGGGGTCCTTGCACATCCGCGCCGCGCCCGGCCGGTGTTGCCGGTGAAGTGCCGCCTCTCGGGGCTTGAGGCACTCAATATTGGGGACGAGTCTCTGTTCGTGAACGTCGGTGAGCGCACCAATGTTACGGGCTCCGCCAAGTTTCGAAAACTTATCGAGGCGGGCGACTATGCGGCCGCGCTCGACGTCGCGCGCCAGCAGGTCGCCGGCGGCGCGCAGATGGTCGACGTCAACATGGACGAGGGCATGCTTGATTCGGAAGCGGCCATGACGCGCTTTTTGAATCTGATCGCCGCCGAGCCCGACATCGCACGCGTGCCGATCATGATCGATTCATCCAAATGGACGGTCATTGAGGCAGGCTTGAAGTGCGTGCAGGGCAAGCCCATCGTCAATTCCATTAGTTTAAAGGAAGGCGAGGAGTCGTTCTTCGCGCAAGCCCGCAAGGTGCGCCGCTACGGCGCGGCCGTCGTCGTCATGGCGTTCGATGAAAACGGCCAGGCCGAGACCGCCGAGCGCAAGCTTTCGATCTGCGCGCGCACCTACAAGCTCCTGACCGAGACCGTAGGTTTTCCGGCCGAGGATATTGTCTTCGATCCCAATATTTTCGCGATCGCCACGGGTATCGAGGAGCACAACGGCTACGCGCTCGGCTACATCGAGGCGACGCGCGAGATCAAGCGCACCTTGCCGCATGCGCTCGTGAGCGGCGGCGTTAGCAACGTGTCTTTTTCGTTTCGCGGCAACGATTCGGTTCGCGAGGCGATGCATTCGGCGTTTCTCTATCACGCGATCCGCGCCGGCATGGACATGGGCATCGTCAACGCCGGGCAGCTTGCGATCTACGAGGATATCGGCGCTGATCTGCGCACCGCTGTCGAGGATGTCATTCTCAACCGGCGGCCGGACGCGACCGAGCGGCTGCTTGAGATTGCCGAGCGCTTCAAGGGCGAGGGCGGTACGAAGCGTCAGACGGATCTTGCGTGGCGCAGTCTGCCGGTTGCCGCGCGACTCGAGCACGCACTCGTCAAAGGTATCGATGATTATGTTGTCGAGGATACGGAAGAGGCGCGTTTGTCTTTCGCCGAGCCGCTGCACGTCATCGAAGGGCCGCTGATGGACGGCATGAATGTCGTCGGCGATCTATTTGGTTCCGGCAAGATGTTTCTGCCGCAGGTGGTCAAGAGCGCACGCGTCATGAAGCGCGCGGTCGCGCATCTTCTGCCCTTCATCGAAAAAGGCAAAGTCGGCACTGCGCGCACCAATGGCCGCATGGTGATCGCAACTGTGAAGGGCGACGTACACGATATCGGCAAGAACATCGTCGGCGTGGTTCTGCAATGCAATAATTTTGAAGTGATTGATTTGGGCGTGATGGTTCCGTACGACAAGATCCTCGAGACCGCACGCCGCGAAGAGGTCGACTTCATCGGGCTTTCGGGCCTCATCACCCCGTCGCTTGATGAAATGGTGAGCATTTCACGAGAAATGCAGCGCCAGGGCTTCACGATTCCGCTCCTCATCGGCGGTGCGACGACTTCGCCGACCCACACGTCAGTCAAGATCGCCCCGCACTACAAGTCGCCCGTCGTGTACGTCAAAGATGCCTCGCGCGCCGTGGGCGTCTGCCAGGCACTCATTACGCAGTCGCAGCGCGAGGCTTTCGTCACGCACAATGACGCCGAGCACGAGCGCCGCCGCGAGCAGCATGCCGGCAAGAAGCTGAAGTCGCCCGAACTGCGTATCGAGCAGGCGCGCGCCAACCGCCGCCGCATCGATTGGGCGGCGCCGGCGCCGTTCGCGCCGCTTGCTCCCGGCGTGCACTGTTTCGATCATTATCCTCTGAGCGATCTCGCCGCGAGCATCGATTGGATGCCGTTCTTCAACGCCTGGGAATTCACCGGGCAGTTTCCGGCGGTGCTGACGGATCCCTTGGTGGGGGAGGCGGCGAGCAGCCTGTACGCTGATGCGCGCGAGATGTTGAAGCGTCTCATTGCCGAGCGCTGGCTGCGCGTGCGCGCAGTCGTGGGCCTGTTCCCCGCGAATGCGGTCGGTGATGACGTCGAGGTGTACACCGATGAGCGGCGTAGCGAACTTGCCACGACATTGTGCTTCCTGCGCCAGCAGAAGAACAAGGCGCCCGGCTTGCCGCACGAGTGTCTCGCGGACTATATCGCGCCCAAGGAAAGCGGTGTACCCGACTACATCGGCGCGTTCGCGGTCACGGCGGGTATCGGGATCGAAGAGCACCTGGCGCGCTTCGAGCGCACGCACGATGACTACTCGAGCATCATATTGAAGGCGCTCGCGGATCGGCTCGCCGAAGCCTGCGCCGAGCGTTTCCATGCGCGCGTGCGCTGCGAGTTATGGGGTTATGCGGCCGATGAGAAACTGACGAACGAGCAGGTGATCCGCGAGGAGTATCGTGGCATCCGCCCGGCGCCCGGCTATCCCGCCTGCCCGGACCATACCGAGAAAGCGAAGCTCTGGAGCCTTCTCGACGTTGACAACAATGCCGGTATTCGCCTCACCGAATCTTTTGCGATGTATCCGACGGCCGCGGTCAGCGGTTGGTATTTTGCGCATCCGCAGGCGCACTACTTTGGCGTCGGCAAGATCGATCGTGATCAGGTCACTGACTATGCGCGCCGCACCAGCATGACGCTCGCGCAAGCGGAACGCTGGCTGTCGCCAAATCTGGGATATGAGCCCGCGCCGTGAGGCGCTGCGTTGCCTCGTTCCTCGCTCTGGCGCTGGGCGCCTGCGCGCTTGCCGCGCAGGCAGCCGACGTGCTCGCGCATGGGCGTTTCAGTAAGGTCGCCGTCTACCGTCCCGCGGGTGAGATTAAACAGTTCGTCCTTTTCTTATCCGGTGAGAAGGGCGTCAGTGCCAACATCATCGATGCGTCATTTGCGCTCACGCGTGCGGGTGCGATGGTCGCGGTCATCAATACGCCCGAGCTTTTGGCCAGTCTCGAGGCTGACGCGGCGCGCTGCACATCTCCCGATGGGGATCTTGAGAACTTAAGCCGCTATGTGCAGGCCTATTACCGCCTGCCAACCTATATGACGCCGATCCTCGTCGGCTACTCCGCAGGGGCAACCTTTGCATACGCCATGATCGCGCAGGCTCCTGCTGACCTGTTCGCGGGCGCAGTCTCGCTGCAATTCTGCCGCAGTCTTGCGCTCAAGCGTCCGCTCTGCCCAAATGGGGCGCTGCAGTCCAAGCCCGACGCGCAGGGTATCGAGCTTGCGCCGGCAACGCGTCTGCAGGTTCCATGGTTTGCGGTGCAGATTGAGGCGGATGGCGCCTGTGCGGCGCCTCTCACACCGGAATTTGTCGCCTCCATCCCGCACGCCGAGCTTATATCCCTGCCGGCGCTCGGACATGCGTGGGCGACGACGGCGAGCTGGTTGCCGCAGTTTATGGCCGGCTACCAAAAAATCGCCGCGCAACGTGTACCGGATGCGCCGCCGCCCGCGAGCCTTGCCGATTTGCCGATTGTTGAAATGCACGTGGAAGGCCGGAGCGATCTGTTCGCGGTATTTCTATCCGGCGATGGCGGCTGGGCGGGCATTGACAAGAACGTTGCCGCAGCGCTCGTGGCGCGCGGCATTTCGGTGGCAGGTGTCGACTCGCTGCGCTACTTCTGGACGGCGCGCACCCCGCAAGGGCTTGCCGGGGATCTCGATCGCATCCTGCGCTACTACGCCTTTCAGTGGAAGAAAAAACGAGCATTGCTCATCGGTTATTCGCAGGGCGCTGACGTTCTGCCGTTCGCCATCAATCGCCTGCCCAGCGCCAGCCGCCGGCAAGTTGTGTTAGCCGCGATGCTGGGGCTCGATGAGAGCGCGGATTTCGAATTTCACTTGAGCAACTGGGTAATGAGCGGCGATTCAGGTTTGCCGGTACGACCGGAACTTGACAAGCTTGCTATGCCTGCTGCGCTTTGCATCTACGGCGATGACGACGCGGACAGCCTATGTCCGCATCTGCAAAATTCCCGCGTCAAGCTCGTGAAGCTTGCCGGCGGCCATCACTTCAATGGCGACTATGACGCGGTGGCTCAAGTCGTTGTTGAGGCCGCGACCCGCGCGCAACCACACTGAGGTAGTTGCCCTCCGCGAGGGTACGCATTTGCTCCAAGATCCAATCACGCCGCTCGCTGACATAGCGCGACGGTCGATCGACGTGCAGGCGCTCGGGGTTCGGCAACACCGCAGCTAGCAGCGCCGCCTCGCTCGCCGTGAGTCTCGCAGCGGAGGAGTGAAAGTACTCGCGTGCAGCAGCCTCGACGCCAAAGATCCCGGGTCCGAATTGCACAATATTGAGATAGGTTTCGAGAATACGCTCCTTCGGCAACAGAGCCTCGAGCAATGCTGTGAACCACGCTTCGAGTCCTTTCCTAACGTAGCTCCTACCGGGCCAGAGAAAGAGATTCTTCGCGAGCTGTTGAGAGATCGTACTCGCGCCGCGCAGCCGGCCACCCTCTTCGTTATTTCTTTCGGCCTCGCGGATTGATTTCATGTCGAAGCCGTGATGAAACGGAAACTGCTGATCCTCTGAGGCCATGACAGCGAGCGCAGCCTGCGGGGAAATAAGTGCGTAGTCGACCCATTCGTAGCGTATGCGCTGAGGTGCTGCGTGCGCGCCGGGGGATTCCAAGAGCGCGCGCAGCATGAAGGCGCTCGTAACGGGATGCCAGACGCGCAGCAGCAGCACCGCCGACGCCGAGAGCACGATCGCGCTCAGGATCGTGACAGCGATCCATTTGAAGAGGCGCTTCGTTCTATGTGGCATCTACACGTCGCACGGAGACGATGAGCGCGTCTTCGAGCGGCGCGTCCTGGTATTGTTTGCGCGTGCCGGTGCGCACGCGCGCAATCGCGTTGACTACATCGAGGCCTTCGGTGACGCGACCGAACACCGCGTAGCCGTACTGGCCCTTGGTATGATCGAGGAAGGCATTGTCGGACAAGTTTACGAAGAACTGCGAAGTTGCACTGTTGACGTCATTGGTGCGCGCCATCGACAGCGTACCGCGCTTGTTCTGCAAGCCGTTAGTGGCTTCGTTGGCGATCGGAGCGCGGGTTTTCTTGGCGCTAAAGTCAGGCGTCAAGCCGCCGCCCTGAATCACGAATCCGGGAACGATGCGATGAAAGATCGTGCCGTCGAAATGCCCGTCATCGACGTAACGTAGAAAATTCTCGACCGATATGGGCGCGTCTTTGTCGAAAAGCTCAACGGTGAAGTCGCCGTGTGTTGTCTGAAAGCGGATCATTTTGTTTCTCAAGCCTCATTTGGAAGTTGTGTGCCCCATTGGGCCTCGGTCATGCGCTCGTGCCCGGCAAGATCGCGTTGCGAGCGTACGTGACGAAAGCCGCGCACGACAAGTTCGCGCGCGACCTCGTCGGCCTGCGTCGTGCCGTGTTCAAGCAGGAGCCAGCCGCCGCGCCGCAGGTACCCGGGCGCTCTTCGAATGATGATCCGTAGATCGGCGAGCGCATCATCGCCCGGCGTCAGCGCCAGGCGCGGCTCGTGGCTGAGCGTTGCGTGAAGGAGCGCGGGATCATTCGCGGCGACATAGGGCGGATTGCTCACGATGAGTTCAAAGCGCCGCTCGGCCAAGGGCTCGAACCATGAGCCACACAGAAACTCGACCTGCGGAAGTCTCAGGGCGACGGCGTTTTTTGTCGCGAGCGCGAGCGCGGGCGCGCTGAGGTCCGTAGCCACGATCTGCCAGTGTGGCCGCTCGTGAGCAAGTGCGAGCGCGATGGCGCCCGTACCAGTCCCGAGATCAAGCGCGCGCAGCGCCGTTGGCGGCGCGAGCGCGAGCGCGCGTTCGACCAGGAGCTCAGTTTCAGGGCGCGGCACCAGCACCGCGTAAGTTACGGCCAAGTGCAGTGACCAGAATTCCTTATAGCCGACGATATAGGCAACGGGCTCACCGGATGCGCGCCGTTCGATGAGGCGCGCAAAGTGCGCGCGCTCCGCCGCGCTGCTCGCCGCGTCCGCATGTGAGTGCAACCGTACCCGATGACGGCCGAGCACATGGGCGAGGAGGACCTCGGCATCAAGCTCGGGCGTGTCCGAGGTCGCCGCGAGGGCGCGCGCCGCTGTGTCGAGAAGCTCCCGGGTCGTGAGATTCGTCCTCATAGCCCGTATTATTGGCCTATGTCAATGCAGTTGTATCCGTCCGTGCGACCGCAGACGATCGGTGAAGTGCTCGACACCGCGTTTAAGATCTTCTCGACTTCGCTCCTCAAGGCGCTTCCTTACGGCATGCTGATGACTCTCATAGGCCAGCTGGGAAATATATTTGACCTTGCGAGCGGCCGGCCGCCGAGGCGTTTCCCGCCGCGCGACTGGATTTCATGGCTCTTGTTCGCGCTAAGTATGATCGTATCGCTGTCGCTCTGGGCTGCGCTTTTCATGCGGCAACGCGCCATCGCGCAAGGCGCGCCTGTCTCCATGCGCGCCGAGCTTGCAAGCGTGCTGCACAGGCTGCCGGCGCTGCTGTTGCTCACGATTTTAAATGTGCTTGCCGTTGGCGTCGGCTTCGTCTTGTTGGTCGTTCCGGGAGTGTATCTGTTGATCGCGCTGTGGATGACAGTGCCGGCGCTGCTGTTGGAGAACCAAGCGCCGCTCGATGCGATGAAACTCAGCTTGCGTCTGATACGCGGCAACTGGTGGCGAACGCTTGCCGTCTTGCTGGTTACGATTGTCATCGTGTTCGTGTTTTATGCTCTGTCGGGTGTTTTTGCCCTTATCGTCGTTCAGTTCGCGCGCGGAGCGGACATAGCGGTTGTCACGGCGACCTTCGCCGTGTTCGTCATTTCGCTGGGCGCCGTTAGCACACCGTTCTTAGTAGCGATAACGCTCGCGATATTTAGCGATCTGCAGTCGCGTCGCGCGCTAGT
>DAITPA010000030.1:0-21952 GCA_036833805.1 Steroidobacteraceae bacterium
AATGGCAAAAGCGCGGTCACAACGCTGTTGGGACGCATGGCCGAGCGTGCGGCCGTGCGCGTGCGCGTCGGCGGCAATCTGGGCGAACCGGCGCTCGATCTTTTGGACGCCGAGGATCGAAGCCACGGCGCGGCGCCGGCTGAGCTGTATGTATTGGAGCTGTCGAGCTTTCAGCTCGAGACGACCCACTCGCTCGATCTTGCCGCCGCCGCCGTTCTCAACGTCAGCGCCGATCACCTCGATCGCTACGCGACGGTCGAGGCGTATGCGGCGGCGAAGGCGCGCATCTTTGCGCGCTGCGACACGGCGGTCATCAATCTCGATGATCCGCTCGTGATCAGCATGCCGCGGCCCGGGCAGAGGACGCTCGGCTTCTCGCTGCGGGCCACCATCGGCGCCGACTACGCCTTGGCGACGCACGCCGGGCAGTGGTGGCTGACGCGCCGCGGCGAGCCGCTGCTGTGCGTCGCGGAGATGAAATTAGGCGGTGGTCACAACGCGGCCAATGCGCTGGCGGCCCTCGCCTTGGGTGAGGCGCTGGAACTGCCGCTCGCGGCGATGCTCGCTGAGCTTAGGAGTTTTGCGGGGCTGCCGCATCGCGCGCAGTGGGTCGCCGATGTCGGCGGCGTCTCGTACATCAATGATTCCAAGGGCACAAACGTTGGCGCAACGCTTGCTGCGGTGCGCGGCACCCGCGCTCCCGTGGTGCTGATCGCCGGCGGGGATGGCAAGAATCAGGACTTCGCGCCGCTCACCGCGGCATTTCGCGGCAAGCTGCGCCATGCCGTGCTGATCGGCCGCGCGGCCGCGGCGCTGGCGCAGGCTCTTGAGGGCGTGTGCGCCGTTGAGCGCTGCGCGACGCTTGAAGAGGCGGTGCGCGCGGCAGCGCGCGCAGCGCAACCCGGGGATGCCGTGCTGTTGTCGCCCGCGTGCGCAAGCCTCGACATGTTCACCGACTATGCGCAGCGCGGCGCGGTGTTCGAGCAGGCGGTACGGGAGCTCGCTGCATGACGGCCGTCAGCGCCGCGCGGCCACTGCACTTCGCCCGCGCGAGCACGCGTGGCGGCGGCATACGCATCGATGCGGTGCTGGTTGCCTTCGCGCTCGGCATCATTCTTCTCGGGCTCGTGATGGTGACTTCGGCGTCCATCTCGATTGCAAGCCAAGGCAGCGGCGAACCCTTTCTGTTTCTTGAGCGGCAGCTCATTTTGACGCTGTTGGGCGCGGCCGCCGCGGCGCTCGTCTTTTGCGTGCGTACCGAGCAGCTCGAGCGCGCGTCGGTGCCGCTCCTGGTGCTTGCAGCCATGCTCCTGGTGCTCGTGCTGGTGCCGGGCGTTGGGCACTCGGTCAACGGCAGCCGCCGCTGGCTGCGGGTTGCCGGTGCCAATTTCCAGGTGTCCGAGCTCGTGCGCGTCATCGTGCTCATCTATGTTGCCAGCTACGCCGTGCGCCGTGAGAGCGAGCTGCGCACGAGCTTCAAGGGACTTGCGCGGCCGCTCGGAATTCTCACCTGCATGGGCGCGCTGTTGCTCGCGGAGCCGGATTTCGGCGCGGCGACCGTGCTGTTCGCGAGCGGCTTTGCGCTGTTGTTTCTGGCCGGCGCGCGCCTGCGCTACGTGCTGGGAATGACGCTGCTCGCGACGGCCGGCTTCGCAAGCCTTGCGATGAGCTCAAATTACCGCCTGCGACGGCTGACAGCTTTTCTTGATCCGTGGGCGGACCCGTACAACAGCGGCTTTCAGTTGACGCAGTCGCTGATCGCCATCGGTCGCGGCGAATGGTTCGGCGTCGGGCTCGGCGCCTCGGTGCAGAAGCTCTTCTATCTTCCGGAGGCGCACACGGATTTTCTGTTCGCGGTGCTGGCCGAGGAACTCGGCCTTGCCGGAGTCGCACTCACGCTGGCGCTGTTTCTCGGTCTCATCTGGCGCAGTTTCTTCATCGCGCGCCTGGCATGCGGCGCCGGCCTCAAATTCGCGTCCTATCTGGCAGCGGGTTTTGGCCTGTGGCTTGGCATCCAGGCGTTCATCAATATCGGTGTCAACATGGGCGTGCTGCCGACCAAGGGACTCACGCTGCCGCTCATGAGCTACGGCCGTTCGAGCCTGATCGTGTCGATGGCATGGGTCGGGCTCGTGCTGCGCGTCTATCACGAAGCCACGCAGGTGGCGCGCGGCTCGGCGAGCGCACGCGCAGCCTCCGAGCATTGCGCATGAGCGCGCGTCCGATTCTCATTATGGCGGGCGGTACTGGCGGGCACGTCTTTCCGGCGTTGGCGCTCGCGCGCCTCCTGCGCGAGCGCTGCTGCGAAGTCGTCTGGCTCGGCACGCGCCGCGGGCTCGAAGCGCGCGTGATCCCGGCGGAGCGCTTTGCGATGGAATGGCTTTCAATTGGCGGTTTGCGCGGCAAGAGCGCGCTTGCTTGGCTGGCCGCGCCATTTCGCCTCGCGCGTGCCCTGTTGCAGGCGCTCGCCGTGATGCGCCGGCATCGGCCGCTCGTGGTTGTGGGCTTGGGCGGTTTCGTGACCGGTCCGGGCGGGGTTGCCGCGTGGCTGACGCGCCGGCCGCTGCTGATCCACGAGCAGAACGCGATTGCCGGCTTCACGAACCGCTGTCTTGCGCGCCTCGCACGCGAAGTGCTCGAGGCTTTTCCGGGCAGCTTCGGCGGCGACATCAAAGCACGCGCGATCGGCAATCCGGTGCGCGCCGACATCAGCGCTGTGGCGCCGCCGGCCACACGCTTTGCCGATAGGAGCGGCGCGCTGCGCCTTCTCGTATTGGGCGGCAGTCAGGGCGCTGCGCGCTTGAACGCCGTCGTGCCCTTTGCGCTTGCACGCCTCAGTAATGACCTCGCCTTTGATACGCGCCATCAGGCGGGGCCGCGCTGGCTCGACGCTGCGCGCCAGAGCTACGCGAATGCGGGCGTCGCCGCCACGATCACGCCCTTCATCGAAGACATGGCCGGCGCCTACGCCTGGGCTGACCTGGTGATCTGCCGCGCGGGTGCGCTGACGATCTCGGAGCTTGCGGCGGCCGGCGTGGCTGCGATTCTCGTGCCGTTCCCGGCGGCGGTCGATGACCACCAGAGCGCCAACGCGGCCTATCTCGTGCGCCAGGGCGCCGCGGTTCTGATCGCCGAGCGCGATCTTAGCGTCGAGCGCCTCGCCGATGAGCTCGCCCGGCTCGGCGCAGGTCGCGGCAAGTTGCTCGCGATGGCTGAGCGCGCGCGCCTGCTCGCGCGTCCGCGCGCGGCCGAGGAGCTTGCGCTGTCGTGTTTGACGCTGGCGAGGGAGGCGGCATGACGAGCTCGCGCGACGAGCGCATGCGGCGCATCAACACGATCCATTTTGTCGGCATCGGCGGCAGCGGCATGAACGGCATCGCCGAAGTGCTCATCAACTTGGGCTATCAGGTGCAGGGCTCGGATCTGAAGGCAAGCGCCGTGACGCGGCGCTTAGCCGAGCACGGCGCGCGCATCGTCATCGGTCATGCGGATACGAATATTGAGGGCGCCGATGTGGTCGTCGTATCGGGCGCGGTCCCGGCCGACAACTGCGAGATCAGCGCCGCACTCGCGCGCCGCATTCCGGTCGTGCCGCGCGCCGAGATGCTGGGGGAGCTCATGCGCTTCCGTCATGCGATTGCCGTGGCGGGCACGCACGGCAAGACCACGACGACGAGTTTGGTCGCGAGCATTCTCGCCGAGGGCGGCGAGGATCCGACCTTCGTCATCGGAGGCCTCTTGAAGAGCGCGGGCAGCAATGCGCGCCTCGGCGCCGGCCGTTACCTGGTCGCCGAGGCGGATGAGAGCGACGCCTCGTTCACGCACCTGCAACCGCTGATCGCCATCATCACCAATATTGACAACGACCATCTGGCAACGCATGAGGGCGACTTTGAAAGACTGAAGACGAGCTTCGTCGGCTTTCTGCACAACCTGCCTTTCTATGGGCTGGCGGTGCTGTGTTTCGACGACGAGCACGTACGCAGCATTCTCTCCCGAGTAGGACGCCCGACCGTGACCTATGGACTCGCGGCAGGCGCGGATGTGCGCGCGCTCAATCTGCGCCGCGACGGCGCCGTGACGCATTACACAGTCGCGCGCGCGGCTACTCCGCTATTTGAAGTCACGGTCAATCTGCCGGGCACCCACAATGTCTTGAACTCGCTCGCCGCGGTCGTCGTCGCCATTGAACTCGGCATCGAGCCGGCCGCCATCGGCCGGGCGCTCGCGCTCTTCCAGGGCGTCGAGCGGCGTCTGCAGCACGTGGCCGACATCACCACCCAAGCTGGCGCGCTCACGATCGTCGACGACTACGGCCATCACCCGACCGAGATCACCGCGGCGCTCGAGGCCTTGCGGCAGGCTTATCCAAATCGCCGCGTGGTGCTGGCCTTTCAGCCGCATCGCTACACGCGCACGCGCGATCTCATTGACGATTTCGGGCGCGCGCTCTCGGGCGCGGATGCGCTCATCGTGACCGAAGTGTATGCCGCAGGAGAGGCGCCGATTGCCGGCGCCGACGGCCGCGCCATTTGTCGTGCGGTCAGAAGCCGCGGGCAGATTGAGCCCGTGTTCGTCGAGCGGGTGGAGGAACTCGCCGCGTCCGTGCGCGACCTTTTGCGGCCCAATGATCTGCTCGTGACGATGGGCGCCGGCAACATGAACGTGGTCTCGCATGCCTTGCCGGCGCAGCTTGCGCGGCTCGCGCCGGTTTCCAGCACACGCCGGAGGTCGTCGTGACGATGGCTGTCGCCCCCGAATTCATGCCCCGAGTACGACGCGCTGAATCCATGAGCCGGCACACCTCCTGGCACGTCGGAGGGCCTGCCGAGGTGTTCTTCAATCCGCGCGACCGCACGGATCTGGCGGCATTCCTCCGGAGCCTGGCCGCCGACACGCCCGTCCATTGGATCGGGCTCGGCAGCAATGTGCTGGTGCGCGACGGCGGCCTTCGCGGCGTCGTGATTGCCACCTACGGCGCGCTCGAGCGGCTCGAGCGGGTCGCCGAGACGATGGTATTTGCCGAGGCCGGGGTGGCCTGCGCTCGCATCGCCAAACAGTGCATCCGCTGGGGTTTGGGGCCCGCCGAGTTTCTGGCCGGCATTCCCGGCACGCTCGGCGGCGCGCTCGCGATGAACGCCGGCGCGTTTGGCGGTGAGACCTGGCAGCACGTGGTCGATGTGCAGACGATTGATCGGCGCGGGGTTGAGCACCTGCGTCCGGCGGCCGACTTTAAAGTGGGCTATCGCAACGTGAACGCCCCGGCGCAGGATGAAGGCTTTCTCGCCGCGCGCCTCTTCTTTGAGAAAAAGCCCGGCGCGAACGACGCCGATGTGCGCGCGCTGCTCGCGCGCCGCAAGGCGACCCAACCGATCGGCGCCTGGAGCTGCGGCTCGGTTTTCACCAATCCACCCGGGGATCATGCCGCGCGCCTCATCGAGGCCGCCGGGCTTAAGGGTTTTCGCATCGGCGACGCGGCGGTGTCGCAGAAGCATGCCAATTTTATCGTCAATTATGGTGCGGCGACGGCGGCCGACGTGGAGCTCCTGATCGAGCACATACGCGCAACCGTGGCGCGCATCCACGGCGTCACGCTCACGCCCGAAGTGCGCATTCTCGGGGAGCGCGCCTGATGCACCTTCGCTACGACCCGCAAGCCATGCAGCGCGTGACGGACGCGCATGACTTCGGGCGGGTCGCGGTCCTGTTGGGCGGCGACTCCAGTGAGCGCGCGATCTCGCTGCTTTCGGGCAATGCGGTGCTCGCCGCGCTCGTGCGCCGGGGCGTTGATGCGCATGCGTTCGATCCGAAGGCGCGCGCGCTCTCACAGCTCATCGATGCGCGCTTCGATCGTGTGTGGATTGCGCTGCACGGTCCGGGCGGTGAGGACGGCACGCTGCAGGGCGCGCTCGAATTTATGGGCGTGCCGTATACCGGCAGCGGCGTCATGGGATCGGCGGTCGGCATGGACAAGCTTGCGACCAAGCGTCTCGCGCAGTCGATCGGCGTTGCGACCGCTGATTTTGTCGTGCTGCGCGGGCCTGACGATTTCGATAGCGCGCTGGAGCGGCTCGGACTGCCGATGATCGTGAAGCCGGCGACGCAAGGATCGAGCGTTGGCATGACGAAAGTTGAGCGTGCCGCGGATCTTGCCGCCGCCTACCAGGCTGCGGTGGCGCTTGAGACGAGCGTGTTCGCGGAGCCCTGGATCACGGGCGGCGAATACACGGTCGCGATCTTGAAGGAGCGCGCGCTGCCCTCGATCCGCATCGAGACGCCGCGAACCTTTTACGACTACGAGGCCAAATATTTTCGCAGCGACACGCGCTACCTGTGTCCCTCCGGACTTTCGGCCATGGCCGAGGAGCATCTGGCGAATCTTGCGCTCGCCGCGTTCGGCGCCGTTGGCGCGAGCGGCTGGGGGCGCGCGGATTTCATGATGGACGAAACCGGTCGGCCTCTGTTGCTCGAGGTCAATACGATTCCCGGCATGACTGATCACAGTCTCGTGCCGATGGCGGCGCTCGCGCTCGGTATCGATTTCGAAGAGCTCGTCTGGCAAGTGCTCGAGACGAGTTGCGCGCGCGTGCGGATTTAGCCAAATGAAGATGTTTAACCGAGCCAAGAACCGCCGCAAGCAAAATGAGCGCCGCCTGCGCCTGCCGCGCATCAACTGGCGCCGCTGGGGGATTGCCGCGGCAATCGTAGTTGCCCTCTTGGCAGGGGTCGCTGCGCTCTCCATGGTGCTCGATCAGCCCATTCAAAGAATATTGATTTCCGGAAGCTTCCAGCGCGTCTCGCCCGGAGACGTCGAGCGCGCCGTCAAAGACAAGGTGCGCAGCGCGGGTCTCGTGTCGGTGGATCTGGATGCGGTCAGAAGCGCCGTCGCGCAGCTGCCCTGGGTTGACACCGTGAGTGTGCAGCGGGGGTGGCCGCGCGCGCTCTCGGTCATCGTGGTCGAGCAGGTTGCCGCCGCACGCTGGGGCGAGAACGGCCTTCTCAATACCCGCGGCGAACTCTTTGCGAGCGCCGCGACGCACATTCCGCCGGAGCTCGCGCGCCTTTCGGGTCCGCCGGGAACGCAAGGCGTCGTTGCGGCGCGCTTTCTTGCAGCCCAGGGCCGGCTCGTGGAAGCGGGCCTGCATTTGACGGCGCTGCGGCTCGATGAACGCGGCGCCTGGGAGCTCGATCTTGCCGATGGCATTACGGTGCGCCTCGGCAGCCGCCAGGTGGATGAGCGCTTCGAGCGATTCATGATCACGGCGGTGAAGCTCATCACGCAGCGCGCGGATGACATCGGCTACGTCGACATGCGCTACAGCAACGGCTTTGCGATTGGCTGGAAGGCGGGCGGCGCGCGGCGCGTCGGCGACGACGGAGGCAAAGATGCCTAAACGATCCGACCGCAGCCTGATCGTGGGCCTTGATATCGGGACCTCAAAGGTCGTCGCGCTGGTGGGCGAGATCGGTGCCGACGGCACGATCGAGGTGTTGGGCTTAGGCTCGCACCCGTCGCGGGGACTGAAGAAAGGCGTGGTCGTCAACATCGAGTCGACCGTGCAGTCCATCCAGCGCGCAGTGGAAGAGGCCGAGCTCATGGCCGGCTGCGAGATCCACGCGGTTTACGCCGGCATCGCCGGCAGTCACGTCAGGAGTCTCAACTCCCACGGCGTCGTTGCGATCCGCGACAAGGAGGTCACGCACGGCGATGTCGAGCACGTCATCGACGCCGCCAAAGCGGTCGCGATACCCGCCGATCAGAAGATTCTGCACGTGCTGCCGCAGGAGTTCATCGTCGACGGCCAGGAGGGCATTCGCGATCCGATCGGCATGTTCGGTGTGCGCTTGGAGGCGAAGGTGCACATCGTCACCGGCGCGGACAGCGCCGCGCAGAACATTGAGAAGTGCATCCAGCGCTGCGGGCTCACCGTCGAGGACGTGGTGCTCGAGCAGCTCGCCTCGAGTTTCGCGGTCCTCACCGAGGATGAGAAGGAGCTTGGCGTGTGTCTCGTCGATATCGGCGGCGGCACGACCGACCTTGCGGTGTTCGCGAACGGCGCGATCCGGCATACCGCCGTGATCCCGATCGCAGGGGATCAGGTCACGAATGACATCGCCGTATCAATGCGCACGCCCACGCAGTATGCCGAAGACATCAAGATCCGCTACGCCTGCGCGCTCTCGCAGCTCGCCAATCCCGACGAGAGCATCGAGGTGCCGAGCGTCGGTGAGCGCCCGGCGCGTAGGCTCGCGCGGCAGACGCTCGCCGAGGTCGTGGAGCCGCGCTACGAGGAGCTCTTTGGCCTCGTGCGCGAGGAGCTCAGAAGGAGCGGCTTCGAGGAGCTGATTGCCGCCGGCATCGTGCTCACCGGCGGCAGCGCCAAGATGGAAGGCGCGATTGAGCTTGCCGAGGAAGTGTTTCACGTACCCGTACGTCTAGGCATGCCGCAGCAGGTGCAGGGCCTCTCCGACGTCGTGCGCAACCCGATTTATTCCACGGGCATGGGGCTTTTGCTCTACGCCCGCGACAACGTTATGCCGGCAGCGAGGGGCCGCGGCCTGACGAGCGCGAAAGGCGCGCTCGAGCGCATGCGCTCCTGGTTCCAGGGCAACTTTTGAGCTGACAGACCTAAGTAGTGCAACAGATGAAGCTTCAACCAACCCTCATTTCTTCCGATAGGAGCGAAAACAATGTTTGAACTGATGGACGCATACAGCCAAAGCGCGGTGATCAAAGTCATCGGCGTTGGCGGCGGCGGCGGTAACGCCGTCACCCACATGGTCGCGAGCGGCATCGACGGTGTCGATTTCATGTGCATCAACACCGATGCGCAGGCGCTCAAACACTCGAAGGTCAAGACTGCCCTGCAGATCGGTTGCAATATCACCAAGGGATTAGGCGCCGGTGCTGATCCGGAAGTCGGCCGGCAGGCGGCGATGGAGGATCGCGACCGCATCATCGAGCTCGTCGAAGGCTGCGACATGCTCTTCATCACCGCCGGCATGGGCGGCGGCACGGGCACGGGGGCGGCCCCGGTCGTGGCGCAGATCGCCAAGGAGCTCGGCATTTTGACGGTGGCGGTCGTGACGAAGCCTTTCGAGATGGAAGGCGGCAAGCGCTCGCTGATTGCCGATCACGGCATCGCGGAGCTCGGCAAGTTCTGCGATTCACTCATCACCATTCCCAATCAGAAACTGCTGACCGTCCTGGGTCCGCAGACGACGCTCCTCGATGCCTTCAAGTCCGCAAACCAGGTGCTGCAGGGCGCCGTGCAGGGCATCGCCGAGCTCATCACGCGTCCGGGACTCATCAACGTGGACTTCGCCGACGTGCGTACCGTTATGGCCGAGACCGGCATGGCGATGATGGGCTCGGGTGCGGCAAGCGGCGAAGGTCGCGCGCGCATCGCGGCGGAAGCTGCCGTGTCCTCGCCGTTACTGGAGGACATCAACTTGGCCGGCGCGCACGGCATTCTCGTGAATGTCACGGCGGGCATGGACCTGTCGATCGGCGAGTTCCAGGAAGTCGGACAGATCGTGAAGCAGTTTGCATCGGAGGATGCGACCGTCGTCGTCGGCACGGTGATCGATCCGGAACTTGCAAGCGAGTTGCGGGTTACAGTAGTGGCAACGGGCTTAGGTCGCCCGGTGTCTGCCGTGCGTGCGCCCATGCCGCGTGAGATGCCCTCGACGCGTGTGCAAGTCGCGCCGCGTGAAGCACCGATGCGCATGGTGCGCCGCGGGCCGTTGTCGAACAACGACTACGCGGCTCTGGATAAGCCCACGGTTCAGCGGCAGCGCGCCGTAGGCGATGGCCTGCGCGCTGAGTCCGAGCCGGAGGATCTGCTCGACATTCCGGCGTTCCTGCGCCGCCAGGCGGACTAGCGCGGCTCGGTTGGAGTCGCATTTTAGGCTGTGATAGGTTAACGCTCCTCTGCCGCAGGCTGGCACTTGGGCTAAAGCGGGGTCGCGGTGAGCGCGACCCCGGGCCGGGATATAACCTACGAGATGCCGGCGAATACCTATTATGGTTGGACAACGCACGCTGAAGAACTCCATCCGGGCAACCGGAGTCGGCCTGCATACCGGCAAGAAAGTCCTGATGACCCTGCGTCCGGCAGCGCCTAACAGCGGTATCGTGTTTCGGCGCACGGACTTGGCGGAGCCGGTGGATATTCGCGCGCATGCCGAGAATGTCGGCGAAACGACGCTTGGCACCACCCTCAGCAAGGGCGATGTGCGCGTCTCAACCGTCGAGCATCTGCTGTCGGCGTGCGCGGGCCTCGGAATCGATAATATGACGGTCGAAGTGAGCGCACCGGAAGTGCCGATCATGGACGGCAGCGCCGGTCCGTTCGTATTCCTGCTGCAGTCCGCGGGCATCGAGGAGCAACGCGTCGCGAAGAAGTTCATCCGCGTCAGGAAGCGCATCCGCGTCGAGGAGGGCGACAAGTGGGCGCAGTTCGATCCTTTCGATGGCTTCAAGGTCAATTTTGAGATCGAGTTCAATCACCCGATCTTCAAGCGCCGCTCGCAGAAGGCGTCGATGGATTTCTCCACGACCTCTTTTCTGAAAGAGGTGAGCCGCGCACGCACCTTCGGATTCATCCGCGACATTGAGACCTTGCGCTCGCAGAGCCTGGCGTTGGGCGGCAGTCTCGACAATTCGATCGTGCTCGATGACTTCCGGGTCTTGAACGAAGACGGTCTGCGCTACGAGGATGAGTTCGTAAAGCACAAGATCTTGGATGCGATCGGCGACCTGTATCTCCTCGGACATAGCCTCATCGGCGAATTCAGTGGTCATAAGTCGGGGCACCGACTGAACAATAAGCTGTTGCGCGCCCTCTTGGCCGATCGCGCCGCCTGGGAAGAAGTCGAATTCGCCTCGCCTGCGGATGCGCCCATCTCATATGTCGAAACGCCGGCTTTGCCCCCGGCGTAAGAGCCGCGGCTACTTCGGCAGGACCCGCACGGCGACGGCCGCAATACCCGGGTGAGAGCGCTTTAACTCGACGTCGATCTCGGCAACGGCGAAGCGCACCCGCGCCGACCACGCAGCGGACGCCGTGAAGATGACGAGCGTATCGTGTCGTTCCACCACCCCTGAGACGTGCACCGCAACATCGCGCGGCAGGTGCAGCGCAAGCCAGCGATTCCAGAGCTCCTGCCGCGCCGTTTGATCCGAAAGCCTTGCTATTGCGGGATGCGCGCGTGCTAGGAGATCTTTGACAGAATCAGCTTTTGGGTGGGGCCGTCGCAATCGCGTCGTATGGCGCTTGTTTCGCTTGATTTTATTCGGCATATTGCTTGCTCATAGAAACGCACCCGCCACCAGGTGGGTCGCGAAAAACCAAAGGTCTGATGCGGGAGCCTATGACAGCGGGGTTGGCAAGGAGGCGCAAGCCTTTTGATTGCATACGAGGCGCAGCGCATCGCACGCGTGCGCGCGCGCGCTTTGCAGGGCGCAGCGCGTGAATCTCATTTGGTTTTCCGGCCGCGGCGGACGCGCGCGTCAATTCAACCTCGAGCATCCGCTTACCCTCGGCATTCTGGGCGTCCTGGTGCTCGCCATTCTCGGCACCGCTTTCGCTTTAGGGATGCGCTTGGGCGAGCGCACCGGAAAAGCCATCCGCAGCAGCAGCACGAGCGCCTTTAGCGGTGCGCTGATCGATGAGAAGCGCGAGATCTCACAACTGCGCACGCAGCTTCAGGATCGGGTCGATGCGATGGCCATGCGTTTGGGCGCGATCAATGCGCATATCCTGCGCTTGAATGCGCTCGGCAAGCGCCTGACCGAGATGGCGAATATCGATCATCGCGAGTTCAACTTCGACGCCGAGCCCTCAACCGGCGGGCCCGAGAACGACGGCGAAGGCGTGAGTGCGCAGATCCCTGACCTCACCGTGATGTTCAATCAGGTCGAGAGCCGCGTGGAGCTGCGCGATGCACAGCTCGGGGCGCTCGAGAACGTGATTCTCGCGCGCAAGCTGAACGAGGAGATTCACCCGGAAGGCCGGCCGGTGCACCACGGATTCATCTCCTCGGGCTTCGGCGAACGCCAGGATCCTTTCACGGGCGAGGAGGCGGTGCACAAGGGAGTCGATTTCGCCGGCAGCCGCGGCGATGAAGTCGTCGCGGTCGCAGCGGGAGTTGTGACCTGGGCGGGCGAGCGTGTAGGCTACGGCAGGCTCGTGGAGATCAGCCACGGCAACGGTTTCACGACTCGCTACGGGCACAATCAGAAGAGCCTCGTGAACGTTGGCGACACCGTCACACGCGGCGAGCCGATAGCCCTCATGGGCTCAACGGGCCACTCGACCGGGCCGCATGTGCATTTCGAAGTGCTGCGTAATGGCCACCAAGTCGATCCCGTGACTTTCATTGGCCATTAGCGGCCCAACCTAACCTCCGACCGCAATCTCCTGCGCGCGCGCGAACCAATTGGGCGCGCGCGCATCTATTGCGTACAATGCGCCGCTCCCGCCGGGCGCCGCTAATCACGTAAGCACTTGCCGGGGCTCGCTTTTTCGTCTATTCGGGAATCTTTTTGACGTGCCGCAATTTCTGACGCGCCTCTTCGGTAGCCGCAACGAGCGCCTGTTGCGCACCTATCAACGGCCGGTTCGCGAGGCGAATGCCTTCGAGCCCCAAGTGAAGGCTTTGAGCGACGCGGCGCTCACCGCCAAGACCGATGAGTTTCGCGCGCGCCTCGCGCAGGGCGCGGCGCTCGATGATCTTCTGCCCGAAGCCTTTGCGGTGGTGCGCGAGGTCTCGCAGCGCACGCTGAAGATGCGCCACTTCGACATGCAGCTCGTGGGCGGCATCGCTTTGCACCAGGGCAAGATTGCGGAGATGCGCACCGGCGAGGGCAAGACTCTCGTTGCGACGTTGCCTGCGTATCTGAATGCATTGCCCGCCGCGGGCGTGCACATCGTGACCGTGAACGAGTACCTCGCGCAGCGCGATTCGGAGTGGATGGGCCCGGTGTATCGCTTCTTGGGCTTAAGTGTCGGCGTCATCAAGAACGCGCAGACCTCCGAGGAGAAGCGCGCGGCCTACGCCTGCGACATCACCTACGGCACCAACAACGAGTTCGGTTTCGACTATCTGCGCGACAACTTGGCCTACCGCCTTGAGGATCGCGTGCAGCGCGGCGTGGCCTACGCCATCGTCGATGAAGTGGACTCGATTTTGATCGACGAGGCGCGCACGCCGCTCATCATTTCAGGCCCCGCGGAGGAGAGCACCGAACTGTACCTGCGCATCAACGATCTGGTGCCGCGACTTACGCGGCAGCTCGAGGAGAGCGCGCCCGGCGACTACGCGGTGGATGAAAAGACGAAGCAGGTGCACATCACCGAGGAAGGCCACGAGCACGTCGAGGCGCTCATGGCTGGCGGGGGTCTCTTGCGCGAGAGCGAAAGCCTGTACGACGCGGCGAATATCCGCCTGATGCATCACCTGAACGCGGCGCTGCGTGCGCACGCGCTCTACAAACGCGATGTGGAGTACATCGTCAGAAACGGCGAGGTGATCATCGTCGATGAGTTCACCGGGCGTACGATGCCCGGCCGGCGCTGGTCGGACGGCCTGCACCAGGCGGTCGAAGCGAAGGAAGGCATGCGCGTGCGCGAGGAGAATCAGACGGTCGCCTCGATCACCTTCCAGAATTACTTTCGCCTATACAAAAAGTTGGCCGGCATGACCGGTACGGCGGACACCGAAGCGCCGGAGTTCATGCAGATCTATGGCCTTGAGGTCATCGTCATTCCGACGCACAAGCCGATGGTGCGCCGCGACATGCCGGACTTGGTGTATCTGACGCAGAAGGACAAATTCCAGGCGATCGTCGAGGACATTCAGGACTGCGTCAAACGCGAGCAGCCGGTGCTCGTGGGTACGACCTCGATTGAGACCTCCGAGTTCCTCGCCGGTCTTCTGCAGAAGGACGCGATCCCGCACGAGGTGCTGAATGCCAAACAGCACGAGCGCGAGGCGCAAATCGTCGCGCAGGCCGGTAGCCCCGCGGCGGTCACGATTGCCACCAACATGGCCGGCCGCGGCACCGACATCGTGCTGGGCGGCAATCTCGAGGCTGAACTTGTCGCCTTGGGCGAGATCGAGGAGGCGACCCGCGCGCGCCTGCGCGCGGAATGGCGCGAGCGCCACGATCGCGTGGTGGCGGCCGGTGGCCTGCATATCGTCGGCACCGAACGTCATGAGTCGCGGCGCATCGACAATCAGCTGCGCGGCCGCTCCGGCCGCCAGGGCGATCCGGGCTCGAGCCGCTTCTATCTGTCGATGGAAGACAATCTGATGCGCATCTTCGGCGACCCGATGCGCACCAAGCGGCTCCTGCAGATGGCGGGCATGAAAGCGGGCGAGGTCATCGAGAGCGGCATGTTGACGCGCCAGATTGAAAAAGCGCAGAGGAAGGTCGAGGCGCACAACTTCGACATCAGAAAGCAGCTGCTCTTGTTTGACGATGTCGCCAATGATCAGAGAAAGGTCGTCTACCAGCAGCGCACGGAAATCATGGGTCGCGAGGATTTGTCTGCGGCCGTGCATGGCATCCGCGAGGAAGCCGTCAACAATCTCGTCGATCAATATCTGCCGAAGAGCGCGGCGCCCGCTGACTGGGACCTCGCGGGCCTGCGCGACGCACTGCAGAAGGACTTCAATGCCGAGGTCGACCCGGCCGCCTGGATGGCGGCGGAGCCGGAACTGGAGGAAGCGCCGCTGCGCGCCCGCATCGTCGCCGCCGCCCACGCCGCCTATGAAGAAAAGGTCGCCCGCTCGGGCAGTGAGGTCATGCGCCACGTCGAGAAGGAAATCATGCTGCGCATGCTCGATCAGCACTGGCGCGAGCATTTGGCCGCGATGGACTACCTGCGCCAGGGGATTCACCTGCGCGGCTATGCGCAGAAGGATTACCGCTTCGAATACAAGCGTGAAGCTTTTGAGCTCTTTGCGGCCATGCTCGAGCGGGTCAAATTCGAGACCGTGACGGTGCTCGCGAAGCTTGAAGTGCGCACCCAGGAGGCGATCGACCAGGAGGAGGAGGAGCGCCGCCGCCGTCTGATGCGCGCCCTGCAGGCGCAGCATGCCGAGGCGGCTTCATTGCTCGCGCCCGGTGCCGGTGCGCAGCCGGCGCAAGCGGATGCGGCCGCACCGGGAAGGGTCATGGGCGGGCCCGACGCGCCGCCTTTGCCAACCGCCGAGCCGAGCCCGTTCGTGCGTGTGGAGCGCAAGATCGGACGCAACGAGCCCTGTCCGTGCGGATCGGGCAAGAAGTACAAGCACTGCCACGGCGTGCTCTCGAGTGTCCAATAATGATTCGCTAGCCGCAGGCCCGACGATACACGTCGTGGCGGCAGCTCTATATGACTCGCAAGGGCGCGTGCTGATCGCCGAGCGCCCGCCCGGCAAGCATCTTTGCGGCCGCTGGGAGTTTCCGGGCGGCAAGATCGACGCAGGCGAAACAGAACGACAGGCTCTGTCTCGCGAGCTCGCCGAAGAGCTCGGCGTGGTGTTCGGCAGCGGCCATCCGCTCTTGCACGTCTCGCATGATTACGATGACCGTCGCGTTGAGATCTCCCTCTGGCTTGTGGAGAAATTCACGGGCGAGCCTGCCGGGCTTGACGGCCAGAATCTCAAGTGGGTGTTCCCGGACAAGCTGCAGGATGAGGACATGCTCAGCGCCGATGTTCCATTCATCGCCGCTTTACAGCGCCTGTACAATGAGCGTCTGCCTTAATTGACCGCGACAGGATTGCCATGGCATCGCCGACCGATCTTCCCGAAGTCCAGCTCGACCCCACGACTCTTTACCGTGAGGAAGTCTTCACCGACCGCCGCGCGGGAACGATCCGGCGCTTAACGCCGGTGAATGCCAAAGGCGCGGACGACGCCACACGCTTTGTGCTGTTCTCCGGGCAGACGCAGCTTCTGACGCCGGCGGGTGTGCTGCCGCTCGGCTTTGAGATCGAAGCGGATTCGCTCGAAGACGCCATCAAGAAATTTCCCGAGGCCGTGAAGGTCGCGCTCGAACAGGCGATCGACGAGGCGCGCGAGATGCGCCGCGAGGCTGCCACGCGCATCGTCGTGCCGGACGGCGGCGCCGGTGCACCGGTGGGCGGCGGCAAGATCAAGTTTTAATGCCGCGCGCGCGCTTTCACAGACAGCAGCTCAAGACGAACGGCACATCGCGCTCGGCTTGCGTGGCACGCGCCGTCAGCCCATTCCAGGTGAGAAAGCGCACGCTGCAGCGGTAATGGCTGCCGCTGATTTCCGGATACAGGCCGGCAGCGGCGGGCAGCGAGATGCGCAGCAGCTGAAAGGGCGTGTCTCGCTCGAACGTGACATGGAAGGAGCCCGCCGGCGCAATCTCATCGCGTGTCCGGCCGTTCTGCCGCGTCAGCCACAAGAGCTCCGCGATCGCATCGCACAAGGGACGCAGCAGCCCAAGCCATTGATTGAAGGTATTGCGGCGCATGTCGGCTCCCTGCGAGAGCCAATAGTAAAAATCCGGCAGGTCAAATTCGCAGGTGCCGCCGGGTATTGCGCTTCTGTGCTTGATGGCGCTTAAGAACTCGGAGTCGCGAATCGGCTGCAAAAAAGCGGAGCCTGCCGTCATGAGCTCCGCGCGCAGCCGCAAGAGATTCGACATGACGGTGCGCAGCCGCGCGCCGTCAACGCCGGGCTTCGACTGGAACTCGCCCAACGAGCCGAGCTGTCGCTCGAGCTCCTTCAGGACGTCCGAGCGCACATCGCCGCGGGTTGCGATGGCGAGAATGTCGATGAGGCAGGAAACCGCCGCGCGGCTGCCCCACTGGCTTGCCATCTCGTTGTGATAAAGCGCCTGGTTGTAGAGAAAATCCAGGCGCAAGAAGGTTCGCATGCGCTCATGCAGCGGCTGCTCGAACACCAGGACGTCGCTGGCGGCCGCGGGGGCGGGTGCATGGGCGACTTTATCGATCATCGGGCTATTTTGCTTGACGCGCACTCATCCCGTAAACGGCGGATCGCGTTGCCGGTGAGATTTAGGCCCGCGCGGCACGGGCGTAGCCCAGATAGCGCGCGTGCAGCGCCGCAACCTGATCGGCGAGTGCGGCGACTTGGCCGTCATTCTGGATCACATCGTGCGCAGCCTTGAGGCGCGTCGCGCGCGCCGCCTGGGCATTCAGGATCGCGCGCGCCTCTGCGAGGGTTGAGCCGTCGCGCGCCTGCAGCCGCCGCATCTGCAGCGCCTCGTCGCAATCGACGACGAGCACACGATCAAGCCGCGAGCCTAGATTCTTCTCAACGAGGAGCGGGATCACGAGGATCTGGTAGGGACCGCCTGCAACTTGCGAGCGGCTCTCAAGTGCTGCGCCGATGGCAGGATGCGTCAGCGCCTCAAGGTCCGTGCGCGCCCTGGCATCGGAGAACACGATGGTGCGCAGCGCCGGGCGATCGAGCCTGCCGTCCGGCGTGAGAATCGTCGGACCGAAGCGCGCCACGAGCTGCTCCAAAGGCGGCTGGCCGGGCTCGACCACCTCGCGGGCGAGTTGGTCCGTATCGATGATCGGTACGCCGAGCGCGCCGAAGAGCCTCGTTACCGTCGATTTGCCGCTGGCAACGCCGCCCGTCAAGCCGACCCGAAACACCTTGACGCTCATACGCGCTCGGCAAAAAAACCCATGTAGCGGTGCACAATTTCATGTCCGAGCATCAGCATGAGCCAGCCGGAGGCGGCGAGATACGGCCCGAATGCAACCGGGGTTGCACGATCGCGCCCCTGGATCTTCAGCATCAGAATTCCTACGACTGCGCCGACGGCGGCTGCCGACAGCACGATCGGCAGCAGCATCTGCCAGCCGAGCCATGCCCCCAGGACCGCGAGCAGTTTGAAGTCGCCGTAGCCGATGCCCTCTTTGCCGGTCGCGAGCCGAAACAGGTGATAGACGCTCCACAGCGACAAATAGCCCGCGATCGCACCGATCACGCTCGAACGCAGGTCGACCGGCAGCGCAGCGCTCGGCGCGGCCGCGCCGCACAGACTCAAGAACAGCCCCAGCCACAAGAGCGGCAATGTCAAACTATCGGGCAGGTACTGAGTGTCGAGGTCAATAAACGCGAGTGCAATGAGCCCCCAGGTCAGTAAAAGTCCCGCAAGCGTTGCGAAGCCGAAGCCAAATTTCCAAGCAACCGCCGCCGACAGCAGTGCCGTCAGCGCCTCGACTATGGGATAGCGGACGCTGATAGCCGCGCGACACGATGCGCAGCGTCCCTTAAGCAAGAGATAACTCAGTAGCGGAACGTTCTGCCACGCCGTGATCCGCGCTTTACACGCGGGGCAGGAGGAGCGTGGCACGACGAGATTGAAGGGCTCAGTCGGTAACGTCCTGGCGGCGTCGACGCCAGCTACGAACTGCGCGCAGTCGGCCCGCCATTGCCTCTCAAGCATGACCGGCAGGCGATGGATCACGACGTTCAAAAAGCTGCCGATCACCAAGCCAACCACCGCGCACGCGGCGGTGAACAGCATCGGTGAAGCCGCGAAGACGTCGATCAGGCGCAATGCACTGTCTTAAACGACCGCGCCCAACTTGAAGATGGGCAGGTACATCGCGATCACGAGACCGCCGACCAAAACGCCGAGGATCGCCATGATGAGCGGCTCGAGAAGGCTCGACATCGCATCCACGGCATTGTCGACTTCGGCTTCGTAGAAGCTCGCGACCTTGCCCGACATCGTATCGAGCGAGCCTGACTCCTCGCCGACGGCGATCATCTGCACCACCATATTCGGAAACAGCTCGGTCGTCTCCATGGCGCGCTGCAGGCGCTGGCCGGTCGCCACCTCGTCACGCATTCTCATGACCGCGTTCTCATAGACGATATTGCCGGTTGCACCGGCCACCGACTCGAGTGCCTCAACAAGGGGCACGCCCGCGGCGAACATGGTGGAGAGCGTGCGCGCGAAGCGCGCGATCGCGGCCTTGTTCAAAATCGGGCCGATGACCGGCATCTTGAGCGCCGCGCGGTCCAGAAACTCGCGCATCTTCTTGGAGCGTTTCTTGAAGTAGAAAAACGTCCAGAAGATCCCGGCTACGACCGCACCGATATAGATGATGTAACTTTGCACAAACCGCGAGAGGTTAATGACCATCTGCGTGAACGCCGGCAGGTCGGCACCAAAGCCTTTGAAAAGTTCCTCAAACTGCGGAATGACAAAGATCAGCAGGATCATGGTGACGACGATCGCCACGACCAGCACCGCGGCGGGATAGAACAGCGCCTTCGTCACCTTCTTCTTCAGTGCCTCGGTTTTTTCCTTGTAGCTTGCGATCTTGTCGAGCAGGCCCTCAAGCGCGCCCGCCTGCTCGCCGGCTTCCACGAGGTTGATGTATAGATCATCGAAGTACAGGGGGTGCTTCGCGAGCGCCTCGTGCAGCGAGGTGCCGCCTTCGACATCGGATTTGATGTCGAGAATGAGGCGCTGCATGGCAGGTTTGTCGTGGCCCGCGCCGATGATTTCAAAACCCTGCACCAGCGGGATGCCGGCTGCCAACATGGTCGCGAGCTGGCGGCTGAACACCGCGATGTCCATGGCTTTCACCTTGCCACCGGACCTCATCATGTTCGACTGTTTGCGAATTCTCGACGGCGCGATGCCCCGGCGGCGCAGATCAGCGCGCAGCGCCGCCTCATCGGAAGCCAAGCTCTTGCCTTTTAAGCGCTTGCCCTTCTTGTCGCGGCCCTCCCATCTGAAGGGAAAATCGCGCTTGATGGTTTTGACGGTTGCGGTTGCTGCCTGTGCCATGTGCTTAGTCCTGCGTTACTCAACCGTGACGCTGTTGACTTCTTGGATACTGGTGAGGCCTTGCTTGACTTTTTCGAGGCCTGAACGGCGCAGATCCCACACGCCTTCCTTGGCGGCTTGCGCGCCGATATCCACCGCGCTGCCGCCCGTTAAAATGATGCGCGCGATCGACTCGGTGACCGGCAGTACCTGATAAATGCCGACGCGGCCCTTGTAGCCGTCGGTACAACTTGCGCAGCCTTTGGGCACGTAGATCTTCAATCCGGCCGCGACATCCGCTTCCTGGAATCCCTCCTTCAGCAACGCCTCCTTCGGAATATCAACCGGCTGCTTGCAGTTCGGACACAGGCGCCGCGCGAGGCGCTGCGCGATGATGAGACTCACCGATGTCGCGATGGCGTAGGGTTTGACGCCCATGTCAATGAGACGCGTCAAGGTCTGCGGCGCATCATTGGTATGCAATGTCGAGAGCACGAGGTGTCCGGTCTGCGCCGCTTTGATGGCGATTTCCGCTGTCTCGAGGTCACGCACCTCGCCGACCATGATCACATCCGGGTCCTGGCGCAAAAAGGCGCGCATCGCCGCGGCGAACGTGAGTCCCACTTTCGGATTGACGTTGACCTGATTGACACCGGGCAGGTTGATTTCCGAAGGATCCTCGGCGGTGGAGATATTGGTGTCTTCGCGATTCAGGATGTGCAGGCCCGTGTAGAGCGACACGGTTTTGCCGCTGCCCGTCGGCCCGGTCACCAGGATCATGCCCTGGGGCTTGGCCAGAAACTTGGTGTACAGATCGCGTTGAAAGGGCTCGTAGCCCAATGAATCGATGCCGAGCGCCGCCTGCGCTGGATCGAGAATACGCAGTACGATTTTCTCGCCGAACAGCGTCGGGCAGGTGCTGACGCGAAAGTCAATGGCGCGGTTTCTGGAGAGCCGCATCTTGATGCGGCCGTCCTGCGGGATCCGACGCTCGGCGATGTCCAGGCGCGACATGACTTTCAAGCGAGCGGAGAGCTTGCCGGCGAGCTGCACCGGCGGCTGCGCGATCTCCTTCAGCACGCCGTCCATGCGAAAGCGCACGCGGTAGAGCTTTTCGTACGGCTCGAAGTGGATGTCCGAGGCGCCGCGGCGGATGGCATCCAGCATCAGTTTGTTGACGAAGCGCACGATGGGTGCGTCTTCGACGTCGTCGCGGCTGATCTCAACATCATCCTCGCCACCGCTGACTTCCAGATTCTCAAGATCGATGCCGTCTTCGTCGGAAAAAGTGGTGATCTGCGCGTCGGCCTGTTCGATCGCCTTGTCGACGGCCTTCTGCAGTTTGTCGTCCTCGACCACCACCGCTTCGACGCCAAGTCCCGTCTGAAACTTGATCTCGTCGATCGCGTGCATCGCCGTCGGATCAGCGACCGCGAGGAACAGGCGTTTGCCGCGCTTGAAGAGCGGCAGCACCCGGTGCTTGGCGAGGAGTTTGTCGCTCACCAGGCGAATGACTTCGCTGTCCGCGTTCAACGCATCCAGATCGAATAGCGGTACGCCAAACTCGGCGGCAGCGGCATTCGCGATATCCCGGGCCTTGGCGGCGCCGCTCGTCACGAGCTGCGTCACAACGCTCGATTTGCGCTCGCGGGAGACATTCAGCGCCTCGAGCATGGCCGCCTCTTCAACGACCCCGTCCTGAACGAGGCGCTGCGGCAGGCCGCCCAGACCGGAGCGCGAGCCTCCGACCGCTAAAGAAGCGTTATCATTCATGAGCTTATGTAAATCACCCCGGTCCGGAAGATACCAGTCTACCGGAGCAGACGACTGTGGCAATTGTCAAATCTGCAACATATTCGCACAACGCGTGGCCGCACCTGCGTGACTGGCTTCCCAAAAGAAGAAGCCCCTCCTGTGAGGGGCTTCTGGATGGCCTCGTGGCCATAAGGGCACTGTCTTACGGGTGACAGCTTGAGGGCAGGTACTGGTTCGGGATACTCGTGTTGTTAACAGGCGGCGGCGTGGCAAGTGTCGCCGGCGGTGTCGCCGTACCGCACACCCAGACGATGTCCTGATTGGCGCTTAAGCCCGGGGAAAGATCAAGCTCAAAGGTCTTGATCTTGGCATTCGCCTGCGGACCGGCGTACTTGATCTGGATCTGGC
>DAITPA010000031.1:0-20842 GCA_036833805.1 Steroidobacteraceae bacterium
GCAGGCCCTGCGGGCAGCGGCCGCGACGGTGAGCGAGGGCCGCATCGCGCATTCGCTGCATGCGTATTTCCTGCGTCGCGGCGACTGCCATGCGCCCATCGTCTATGACGTCGACAGGAGTCGCGACGGCAAGAGCTTTTCAAGCCGGCGCGTGGTCGCGATCCAGCACGGCGAGCAGATCTTCAATATGGCCGCCTCCTTCCAGGTCGCCGAGCGAGGCTTTGATCACCAGATCCCGATGCCCAAGGTGCCGTCGCCGGAAACTCTTTCCGACGCGACCGCGCCGCTGCGCGAACTTCTGAGGCAAATGCCGGAGCGTCTGCCGGAGCGGGTGCGGCGCTTCGTTGAGACGCCGCGGCCGTTCGAGTTCCGAGTCGTGCAGGACATCGACTATCTGCATCCGAAGAAGTCGCCGCCCGAACGGCAGGTGTGGTTCCGCGCCGTGGGCCGTCTGCCGGACGAGGAGATGCTGCACCGCTGTTTGCTTGCCTACGTATCGGACTTCTATCTGTTGGACACGGCGACGCTGCCGCACGGCGCATCGTTCCTCAGCACCAAGCTCATCATGGCGAGCATCGATCACGCGGTCTGGTTCCACCGGCCGCTGCGTGTGGACGAATGGCTGTTGTATGCACTCGACAGCCCGAGCGCCTCCGGAGCGCGCGGTTTTGCACGCGCGAATGTGTTTGCGAGCGACGGACGCCTGGTGGCGAGCACGGCGCAGGAAGGACTCGTGCGCCAGGCGTGAGCCTGCTAAGGCTTGGCGAGCGATTCGATCGCCTGCAGCAGTATCGGGTTGAAGCGCTGCGGCACTTCCATCATGAGGAAGTGTCCGCTGCCGGGCACGACGATAGTGCGGAATGTCGGCGCGGACTTTTTAATGCGCGCCTCGTCGGTGGGCATGTGCAAATCCGAGTTGATCGCGATGATGGGTACCTTGATCCCGGGCAGCACCGCGCCGAAATCATAGCGATACAAGGCCTCCAAAGAAGCAATGGCGACCTCGGGAGAGGCGCGCGCCATGTCGTCGGCCACTTTACGCACGAAGGCGGGATTTGCGTCCTGCGTGAAGAGATATTGCGCGACAAACTCGTGCATGTGGCCGATGAAGTCGGCGCGAAACGGCTGCACCAGCTCCTCGAACTGCGGCTTCGACATCGGCGGCTGGCCGATTGATTTCAAGGCGTCCACGGCAATGATGCCGGTTACGCGCACGCCGATGCGCCGTGCCGCCTCGAGGACGATAGGCGCTCCCATGGCATGCCCCACGAGCACCAGTCTCTTGTTCGGAATCCGCTGCACGACCGCGACGATGTCTTGCGCGTAGTTCGCAATAGAGCAGTTCGTGCGGCTCTTATCCGAGGCGCCGTGGCCCGCAAGGTTCAACGTCGCGACCGTGTAGCGCGCCTTTAGGTCATCGAGCTGCGCATTCCAATAGTTGGCATTGTTCAACCAGCCGTGCACGAGCACGACCGCCGGCTCGCCGTGGCCGTAGACCTGATATTCGATATGCACACTGTCGACCGAGTCCGCGATCTGCGGCGAGCCATCAGCAATGCGCGTCGCCCCCTGCGCGGCCATCGGGCTTGCTGCCGGCGCCTTATGCGGTGTGCATGCACTACACAAGATGAGCACCAGTGCGCAGCCCGCGAGCCACGCTGTTCTCACGGATCTTCCCTGCGCAGCACTTTGCCGGGATTCAGAATGCCGCGCGGATCGAGCGCATGTTTGATGGCGCGCATGAGCTCAAGCTCCACAGGTGCCGCATAGCGTTCGAGTTCGCCGACTTTGAGCTGGCCGATGCCGTGCTCGGCACTGAAGCTGCCGCCGCAATCGTGCACCAGATCGTGCATGGCGCGCTTCACCGCCGGCTCACGCGCGAGAAACAGCGCGCGATCCGCGCCGGGCGCCTGATTGAGATTGAAGTGCAGGTTGCCATCGCCGACGTGGCCATAGGCGATGAGTCGGCCCTCGGGGATATTCACGGCGAGCCATGCAGAGGCACGCTCGACAAATTGCGGCAGGAGCGTAATGGGCAGGGAGATATCATGCTTCAAGCTTGCGCCGTCGCGGCGCTGCGCCTCGGGAATATTCTCGCGCAGCCTCCAGAGCTGCGCGCGCTCGCGCTCGCTCTGCACAACCGCCGCATCGAAGATCAGCCCGCGTTCGAGCGCATCTGCTAGCACGCGCTCGAGCACGCTTGCGAGCGCCTCGTCATCCTGCGAGGATGACAGTTCACAGAGCGCGTACCAAGGATAGGCCCGCTCGAGCGGATCGGCGACGCCGTCGATGTGACGCACGGTCAGCTCCAGCGCGAGCCGCGGGATCAACTCAAATGAGCTCACTCGATCGCCGCTCGCGGCGCGCAGCGCGCTTAAGAGCGCGACGGCGCTTTGAATATCCGCGATCGCGACGAACGCGGTTGCCGTGGCACGGATCTGTGGAACGAGCTTCAAGTTCGCCGCGGTGATGACCCCGAGCGTTCCCTCCGCGCCTACGAACAGCGACTTCACATCGTAGCCCGTGTTGTCCTTACGCAGCGCCTGCGCGCACGGCAGGACGCGGCCGTCGGCGAGCACCACTTCAAGCCCCAGCACCAGATCGCGCACCATCCCATAGCGCAGGACGCTGGTGCCGCCGGCATTGGTGGAAAGGTTGCCGCCGATCTGACAGCTGCCTTCGGACCCGAGGCTCAAGGGGAAAAGGCGTGCCGCGTGCGCCGCTGCGGTCTGCACCTGCTGCAGCGTGCAGCCCGCTTCGGCCAAGAGCGAATAGTTGAGCGCGTCCACCGAACGAATGCGCGCCAAGCGCTTGAGAGACAGCACGAGCTCCCGTCCCGACGCATCCGGGGTTGCGCCGCCGCAGTAGCCGGTGTTGCCGCCTTGCGGTACGACGCCGATGCCTTCCTGGTTGCACCAGGCGAGAAGATGCGAGATTTGTGCAACTGAATTCGGCACGGCGACGCCCAGCGCGCGTCCCTGATAGAGCTTGCGGTGATCGACGAGAAAGGGCGCGACATCCCCATCGGCGGTGAGGACGCCCTCTTGACCGAGGATCTCGATCAAGCGCTGTCGGGCATCGGCGGACGCAACGGTCTTCATATCCTGCAGATGCGCGCACCCCAATCACCGCCGCCGCGGCGGTGAGCGTGGTTAGGCGAGCGGCGTCGCGCGCAGCGCGGCTATGCGCTCATCAAGCGGTGGATGGCTCATGAAGAGCCTGGCAAGTCCGGTTGCGACTTTTTTCGAGCCGATCCCGAAGGCCTCAAGCTGCGCGGGAAGTGGGTTGTCATGCATGGCCTTCAGCCGCTCGAGTGCGGCAATCATGCTGTCAGTTCCGGCCAGGCGCGCGCCGCCCTGGTCCGCGCGGAACTCGCGCTGCCGCGAGAACCACAGCACGATGATGCTCGCGAGCACGCCGAGCACGAGCTGCGCGACGATGACGGAGATAAAATATCCCGGTCCCTGTGCGCGCTCGGAACGGAATACCGCGCGATCGATAATGTTGCCGACGATGCGCGAGAGCACGATGACGAAGGTGTTCACGACGCCCTGGATGAGGGCAAGCGTCACCATGTCGCCGTTTGACACGTGGGTGATCTCGTGGCCGAGCACGGCCTGCAGTTCCTTGTCGCTCATGCGCGTGAGAAGTCCTGTGCTGACCGCCACCAGCGCGTTATCGCGACGCGCGCCGGTTGCAAACGCATTGGGCTCCGGGGAATTGAAGATGCCGACCTCGGGCATGCCGATGCCGGCGTGCTGCGCAAGACCGCGCACGATCGCCAGGACACGCTGCTCGGACGGGTTGCTCGACTGCGGATCAATGACCTGCACGCCCATGGCGCGCTTCGCGGTCCACTTGGACATCGCAAGCGAAAGCAGCGAGCCTGCGAAGCCGAAGAACGCTGCGAATACGAGGAGCGCCGAGAGACTTTGGCCTTGAGTCGCGAGCCAACGGTCAAGACCCAAAAGCTGCGCGACGACCGACAGGACGAGGACGATCGCAAGGTTGGTGGCGAGGAACAGAAAAATGCGCTTCATGGCGGATGCCTTACGCTTCCAAGACGGCGCATTACCGGGCCGCCGGCGGTGTCGTCACGGTGGGGATGGGCGAGGCTCATTTCAAGCATGCGAACTGGCACAATCAGAGCGAGTTAGCGATCCTCGGCTTCGTCTTCATCGAGGTCGTCCTCATCGTCCTCATCGTCATCGTCTTCATCCCAGTCTTCATCATCCTCGTCTTCTTCCTCTTCTTCTTCTTCTTCCTCCGCTTGGGATGCGGCCCAGCCTTCGGGCTCCGCGATGCGCTCGAGGTCCATGTCGTGCCAGGCTTCGACGTCGAGCTCTTCGATGTCGCCGTCCAAATACTCGATTTCGATGAGTTCTGAGTCCTCATCCACAGACAGGACGCGGAACTGTTCTTCTTCCTCGAGGTTCTCGTACCACTGGGACTTTACCGGTTCGTAATCTCTGCTCACCGCTCGAATCCTCAATTCTCAATCGCCACAACGACCGCGAGTTTATGTGCTGGCATTGGGTGAAGGCAACGACGGCGCCGCACTGCTTCGGTGCGCGAAGTCGCGGTTGAATTCTCAATTGCGTATAGTTTTCCGATGTCATCGCCCTTGGGCGCCGCGCGGCGCATCGTGGTCAAGGTGGGCTCGGCACTGCTGGTGGATCCGCAGTCCGGCCGCATCAATCGCGTCTGGCTCGAGAGCCTCGTGGAGGATCTCCTGCGCCTGCGCGCGCGCGGCCAAGAGGTCATCCTCGTTTCCTCCGGCGCGATCGCGCTCGGTCGCCGCGAGCTCCGGCTCGCGAACGGGGCACTCAAGCTCGAGGAGAGCCAGGCCGCAGCGGCGGTGGGGCAGATCCGCCTCGCGCACGCCTATAAGGAGCTGCTCGAGGAAAAGGGCGTAACCGTCGCGCAAGTGCTGCTCACGCTGGAAGACAGCGAGCGGCGCCGGCGCTACTTGAACGCGCGCGCAACCCTCGAAGCGCTGCTCGCGCTCGGCGCGCTGCCGGTGATCAATGAGAACGACACCGTCGCGACGGCCGAGATCCGCTACGGCGATAACGATCGACTCGCGGCGCGGGTGGCGCAGATGACGGGGGCAGATTGTCTCGTGCTCCTCTCGGACGTCGAGGGCCTTTTTACCGCTGATCCGAATAAGGATCCCAACGCCGCGTTCATTGACACCGTGCGGCATCTCACGCCGCAGATCGAGGCCATGGCGGGTAGTTCCATGTCACAAGTCGGCTCCGGCGGCATGGCGAGCAAGATTCTGGCGGCGAAGATAGCGGTCGCGGCAGGGTGTCATCTGTGCATTGCCGCCGGCCATCCGACGCACCCGATCCGTCGGCTGGAGGAGGGTGCGCGCTGCACCTGGTTCGTGCCGACATCCACCCCGGCGGCAGCGCGCAAACAGTGGATCGCCGGGACCCTGAAGCCGGCGGGATCCATCATGATCGACGCGGGCGCGTACAAGGCCTTGCAGGAGGGCAAGAGCCTTCTGCCGGCGGGGGTCCTCGCGACGCGCGGCCGCTTCGAGCGCGGCGATACGGTGAGCGTGCTGGGGCCGGACGGCAGCGAGTTTGCCCGCGGTATTTGCGCGTATTCCGATGGCGATGCCGGCCGCATTCTCGGGCGGCGTTCGAGCGAGATTGAGAGCCTTTTGGGATTCAGGGGCCGCGACGAGATGATTCACCGCGATGACCTTGCGATTCTGCGCACCTACGCTTCGCCGCAGGTCGACGCAGCCGTTGTGCAGCAGGCGAAACCGTGAGCGCGGCAGTGGGGCAAGACGATGTCGGTCTCGGCGAAGTCACGAAGCTCATGCGAGAACTGGGCCGTAAGGCTGTGGAGGCTGCGCGCGTGCTGGCGCTCGCGTCGACGGCAGCCAAGAACGCTGCCCTGGCCGCAGCCGCTTCAGCCTTGCGGGCGGATAAGGCGGGGATCCTTGTTGCGAACGCGCGCGACGTCGCCGCGGCGCGCGGCGAGGCCATGACCGCGCCGCTACTTGATCGCCTAAGTCTCACTGACGCGGGCGTTGAAGCCATGGCGCGCGCGCTCGAGGACATCACCGCGCTTCCCGATCCGATCGGTGTCGTCGCAGCCCAGTGGCAGCGGCCGAATGGTCTTGCGATATCGCGCGTGGTCGTCCCATTGGGCGTCATTGGCATGATCTACGAGAGCCGCCCCAACGTGACCGCCGATGCGGGGGCGCTGTGCGTGAAGTCGGGTAATGCCGTCATCCTGCGCGGCGGCTCCGAAAGCCTGCACTCAAGTCGTGCCATTCACGCTTGCCTCACCGCCGGGCTGCGTGCCGCCGGACTGCCCGAGGATGCCGTGCAGCTCGTGCCGACCACCGATCGGGCAGCGGTCGGCTTAATGCTCGGCGGTATGACGGAATACCTTGATGTGCTCGTGCCGCGCGGCGGCAAGAGCCTGGTTGCACGCGTCAAGCAGGAGGCGCGCGTTCCCGTCATCGGCCATCTCGAGGGCAACTGCCATGTGTACGTTCATCAGGATGCGAACTTAGCCATGGCGCGTGCGATTGTGTTGAATGCAAAGCTGCGCCGCACGGGTGTGTGCGGCTCGGCCGAGACGCTGCTCGTGGACAGCGCCTGCGCGCAAACCCACCTTGCGCCCCTGGTGCTCGATCTCATCGCTGCCGGCTGCGAAGTGCGCGGCGATGAGCGCGTGCAGAAGGTTGACGCGCGCGTGCGGCCAGCGAGCGAGGAGGACTGGTACCGAGAGTTTCTCGACGCGATCATCGCGGTGCGCGTCGTTGAGGGCATCGATGCCGCGATGGCGCACATCAGAAAATATGGCTCAGCGCACACCGAATCCATTGTGACCGACAATCCGGCTGCCGCGGAACGCTTCCTCGCCGAGGTCGACAGCGCCATCGTGCTGCACAATGCATCCACACAGTTCGCCGATGGCGGTGAGTTTGGCATGGGGGCGGAGATCGGCATCTCGACCGATCGCTTGCACGCACGCGGCCCGGTAGGCGTCGCGCAGCTCACGAGCTACAAATACGTCGTCCGCGGCGCCGGACAGGTACGGCCCTAGCGCTCTACGAGCGCGGCGACTCCGCCCGCTTGGGAGAACACCGCGTGCATGCCGCGCGCGCGCAGTTCACTCGCCGCGACGAGACTCCTTTGGCCGACCGCGCACACGAGCAAGTACTTACCGTCGACGTCGAGCCCGGAATCCCCGTACAGAAGCGTGCGCATGGGTATGTGCCGCGCACTCTTGCAGGGCGTGGGCCACGCTTGCAGTTCCTGCGGCTCGCGCAAGTCAACAACGACAAAGCCCTGCTGCGTGGCGTCATCAAGCGAGGTAAAAGTGACTTCGAGAGATTCTTCATCCATGGTTGATTCCTCCTGCGGAATGTTGATGTGCACACAGGCGCGGCCGCAGCATTCGGCCGCGCGCTTCGTGCGCAGCTTGGTGCTCGACATGGAGAGGAGATTGACCACCAGCACCTCGTTGCCGAGCTGACCGGGCAGATCAAGGATGAGCTTCAAAGCCTCGAGTGCCTGCATGGATCCCAGTACGCCGGGCACGGGGCCCAGCACGCCCGCTTGCGCGCAGTTGCCGATGAGCCCATCGCGAGTTGCCTCGGGCCACACGCAGCGCAGGCACGCGGCTTGCGCTCCCGCCCGTACCACCTGCAGCTGTCCCTCGTACTGATAGACGCTCGCCAGGATCACGGGCTTCTGCAACTGCATGCAGACGTCATTCAAGACAAAGCGCGTCGCAAAATTGTCGCTGCAATCGATGACAAGATCGCAGGAATCGATAAGAGCGGCGGCATTTTCGGCCGTCAGGCGCACGACATGCGCCACCGCATGAACTTCGGGATTCAGCGCGCGCACGCGTGCGGCGGCAAGTTCAGCTTTCGGCGCGCCGACATCGCAAAGCGCGTACAAAGTCTGACGATGCAGGTTCGATGCCTCGAGCCGATCAGCATCGACAAGATCAAGGCGGCCCACTCCGGCGCCTGCGAGATAGGTGATCACCGGTACGCCCAAGCCCCCGCAGCCGACAATGAGCACACGACTTGCCCACAGACGCTCTTGCCCCGCGCGGCCTACTTCCTTCAGCGCCATTTGGCGCGAGTAGTCCGCCTGTGCCGGCGCGCTGTCGTTTGCGGCATGTGCATGCGTTGTTTGCGTGCCGGGCGCACAGCGCTCGCAGTTCACCCAACCAGTGTCGCCGTTTTCGTAGTACTCCTTCTTCCAGATCGGCAGCCGGTGTTTGACCTCATCGATGATGTAGCGACAGGCGCGGAAGGCCTCATCGCGATGCGCGGCACTGACTCCCACCCACACGGCGAGCTCGCCTACGGTAAGTCTGCCGACGCGATGGATACAGGCTGCATGCTCGAGCGCAAAACGTGCGGCAGCTTCGTGAAGGATGCGTTCGGCCTCCTTGCGCGCAAGCGGCGCGAAGGCTTCGTATTCAAGCGCCGTCACGCGCTCGCCCTCATTGAAGTTGCGCACCCAGCCTTCGAACGACGCGTAGCCGCCGCATTCAGGAGCGCGCAGCGCGGCCTGCGGCGCGCTAAGATCGATCGGCGTGCTCGTGAGCTCAAAGGTCAGCATCAGCGCCTTCAGCCGCCCGCCACGGGCGGAATGAACACGACGCGGTCGCCGTCGACAAGAGTCTGCGCCCAGTCGCTGAACTCATCGTTGACGGCGACTTTAAGCATCGGCGCGGCAAGCGAAAAAGGATAGCGCGCCTGCAATTCCTCGTAGAGCTCGCGTGGCGTCGCCGCGCGCGTGGCGAGAGCTTCCTCGCTCTTGCCGGCCTCCTCGCGCAGGAGTGCGTAATACTGCACGCGAATCCGTTTTGCGGGCGAGGCGAGCGCGACGAGCGCCGCGTCATACTCAGCGCGAGTGTTGATGTTGTCGAGCGCGCGCGCATCGGGCGCGGCGATGAGGTGCACGTCCCCCTTAAGAAGAAACTTGCGCGGACACTGCCGCCCCTCGCGAAGATACGCCTCCAAAGCCTCGCCGCTTGCCGGTTCGTAGATGGCGCACAGCGGCTCCGGCAGCCCGTCATGGTTTGACACATACGCCGTCGCGGCGCGCGCCGCATCACGCGCGGCGAGGAGATGTTCGAGGGTTCTCGCATCGAGAAAAGGCAGATCGCAGGCGACCACGAGCCACGCCACGTCGGGAAATTGCGCCTGTGCCGCCATGATGCCCGCGATCGGCCCCATGTTGACTTCGCGGTCAATGATCTGTGCAAAGCCTGCGCGCAGCGGGTCGTCAACCTGATCCGCACGCACCGACACGAACGCGCGCTGCACGAGGGCAGTGACGAGCCGCATCGCCTCAGTGAGCTGCGAGCGGCCGTGATAGCTCAACGCCGCTTTGTCGGTGTGCATGCGCAAGCTCTTGCCGCCCGCTAGCACGAGACCATAAACGGGCGCGCTCATCGGGCGCGCACGTTGCGTTTGCCGCCGGACTTTTCGACGAGTCGGACGCTTGTGATCTCAATATCGTGCGACAGCGCCTTGCACATGTCGTACACGGTGAGCGCCGCGACGGTTGCGCCGGTGAGCGCTTCCATCTCAACTCCGGTGCGGTGATGCACTGATACGCGACAGCGTATGACGAGACCTGCGCGCAGCGTGTCGATTTCGATGCTGCAGTCCTCAAGGGCGAGCGGGTGACAAAACGGAATGAGCTCGTGCGTGCGCTTCGCGGCCATTACCCCGGCGATGATCGCGGTGTCAAATACGGGTCCCTTGTTCGTGCGGTGGCCGCTCTTTTGCAATGCGAGCGCGACCGCGCGCGGCACGCGCATGCGCGCTTGCGCGACGGCGATGCGCGCAGTCACGGGCTTTCTCCCGACATCGACCATGCGCGGGCGCTTGGCGCGATCTAAGTGTGTGAGGCTTTTGACCAAGTCAGCCGCCGATGTAATACATTTCGACCTTCGGGGAAGCCGCCGCTGTCTCGCGCATCCGGGCGCGCAGTTCACTGTAGCGGTCGGCGCGCCCGAGCCAGACCGCACGGATGCGCTCGAGCAACTGCTCATCGCTCGCACCGCCGCGCAGTGCATCCCGCAGGCTCGTGCCTGAGGTTGCGAATAGACAGGTATAGAGCACACCATCAGAGGACAGGCGCGCTCGCGAGCAGTTCCCGCAAAACGGCTGTGTCACGGAGGAGATGAAGCCGATCTCGCCGCGACCGTCGGCAAAGCCATAGCGCTCGGCGACTTCGCCCCGGTAGTTGCGCTCGAGCGGCGCAAGCGCCCAGCGCGCACCGATGCGCGCGAGGAGTTCCTTCGACGGTACCACGAGCTCCTGCCGCCAGGCGTTGCGATTGCCGACGTCCATGTATTCGATGAAGCGCACGATCACGTCGGTGGCGCGGAAGTGCTCGATGAGGCCCTCCACGGTCGAGTCGTTCATGCCACGCTCGATCACCGCATTTACCTTGATGGGGGTCAGACCCGCGCGGCGCGCGTGCGCGATACCGTCAAGCACTTCCTCGACGCTGCCAAGTCCGCCGCTCATGCGCGCGAAAATATCAGGGTCGAGGCTATCGAGGCTCACCGTGACGCGCTTTAATCCCGCCGCCTTCAATTCCGCTGCGTGCTGCGCCAAGAGCACCCCATTGGTCGTCAACGCGACATCGTCGATGCCCGGGATCGCGGTGAGATCGCCGATAAGATCAGCGAGGTTCGCGCGCAACAGCGGTTCGCCGCCCGTTAAGCGCAGCTTGCGCACGCCCAGCTGCACGAACAGGCGCGCTACCCGCACGATCTCCTCGAAGGAGAGCCGCTCGCCGGAGCCCAAGAAGCGGTACTTTTCATGGTAGGTCTCGCGCGGCATGCAATACGGGCAGCGAAAGTTGCAGCGATCCATGACCGAGATCCGCAGGTCGCGAAGCGGACGGCTGAAGGTATCGCGCGGCCGGCGCAGATCTTCGATCGGGACGACGGTTTCGGTTCGGGGCATAGCCCCTAAGGTCTTACCATCGGTGGAGGCGGGTGACAAATCCTTTGGGGTAGGTGTTCGGCCCGGGCGGCAGCTCGACAAAGCCGTTGGTACCGGCAAGGGAGGTGAAATCGCCTGAACCGTTGGTCGGACAAGGTGTGGCCCAGGCGCGGCCCCATTCATCGGTTTCGATGCGCACTGGCATGAAGAAGGCGAGCGGCTGCTTGACCGTGACGGGTGCGCTCAACGCTATCTTCTGCGGCGCGTGCGGTGTCTCGCCCATGGCGGCAAAGAGCGCCGGCAGCACATAGCGCGCGACACACACGAGCGTGGAGACCGGGTTTCCGGGGAGCGCAAAGACGACCGCCCCGGTTGCGGCAACGCCGAACCACAAAGGTAATCCCGGGCGCTGCGCGACTTTATGAAAAATGGTACGCACGCCCAAATCGGTGAGTGCTCGCGGCACGAGGTCGAGCCGCCCCATCGACACGCCGCCGCTAAGAACGAGCACGTCGTGCGTGTCGAGATGGAACTTGAGCCGATCGTTAAGTTCCTGCAGATCATCGCGCACATGATCGTCTGCGACGCGCTGGAAGCCGCGGCACTTCAAGGCGGCGACGATTGCGTAGGCATTTGAGCGCCGCACTTGGTGAGCGAGGATCGGCTCGCCGGGCTCGATAAGCTCGTTGCCCGTTGAAATCACGGCGACAGCCGGTTGGCTTGCGACACGAATGCGGGCCATACCGGCGGAGGCGGCGATGGCAATTTCGGGCGCCGTAAGACGCGCGCCGACGTTAAGGAGCAGCGCCCCCTGGCGCGTGTCGCTCGCTCGCCGGTGGATGTTTTGCCACGCTGCCACGAGAAGCTCGGGAGCGAGCTTAGCTTCGCGGCCGCAGACGCTGACCTGTTCGACCGGGACGACTGCGTCACAGCCGACCGGCAGTACCGCACCCGTCATCACTTCGATGCAGGCGCCCGCCGCTTCGAGGGATTGCGGCGGATCTCCGGCGGGCTGCATTCCCTGGATGCGAAACGTGCGCAGGCCGCCTGCGAGCGCGCGGCGGTCGAGCGCAATGCCATCCATCGCCACGCGATCGAAAGGTGGCTGATCACGCTCCGCATAGATGTTCTCGCGCAGCACCGCGCCCGCGCATTGCGCGAGCGGCAGGGATTCGATCGGCAGACACGCGAGGTTCTGTCCGATCAGGTGCTCAGCTTCGGCGGGAGTCAGTAACACGAGACGCCCCGCGCGTGGCTCGCGCGTTTATCCCTTGGTCGCCGACGGTGCGCTCTTCGCCTTGAAGATGTGGATCTGCTCGTTGAAGCGGTCCGCAATCTTCTGGTCTTCGTCGACGGCGGCATTATTCTTCTGTGCCTGCTGCTGCTCAATGGCGCTCTTCTGTTCGGCGGTGAGCTTGTCGCCGCCCTTCGCAAGCTGCGCGTTTTCCTCGAGCTTGATGCAGGCCGTGTAGGCGTTTATTTCCTCATCGAACTTTTTGACCTGCTTCTGCGCCGCGACCATCTCGGCAAGCGTCGCGGTGGCGCCGTCGGGGATCTTCGTAGGAGCCGTCGGATATGTGCAGGCGGCATGCACCGGCACAGCGAAAAGGGCGAGCGCAGCAAGGGGAAACAGAACTTTCATGAATGAATCCTCGCGTCGTGAGCGCGTATCTTAGTGTTGCGCCGCCGCGTCGGCTACAGCTTGGTTAGGCCAGCCGCCGCCCAATGCTTGGATGAGCGCAATGGCGGTGGTCTGGCGGGCGACGGCGGACTGCACGAGCGCGCGCCGGGCGGTCAATGCCGCCGCCTGCGCGACCACGACGTCGGTGTAGACGATCTGCCCGGCACGGTACTGATTCAGGGTGATGCGCTCCGCGTCATCGGCAGCGGCAGATGCCTGTTTCAAAAGCTCATATTGGCGTGCCATCACGAGGGACGCCGCGAGGTGATCTTCGACGCCTTGGAAAGCGCTGAGCACGCTCTGGCGGTAATTCGCAACCGCCTGGTCATAGGCTGCTCGGGCAGCGGCCGTGCGCGCTCGGGTCAGGCCCGCATCGAACAGCGTTTCGCTCGCCGCGGCGCCAATACTCCAGATGCGCGTCGGCGCGGTGAACAGTTGGTTCAACATCGCCGCCGCCGTGCCGCCGGATCCGGTGAGGTTGAAACTCGGGAAGTACGCAGCTTCCTGCACGCCGATCTCGGCATTGGCGGCGGCGACCAGCCGTTCGGACGCCGCAATATCCGGCCGGCGTTGCAGGAGTGACGATGGAATTCCGATCGGCACCTCGGGAACGGTTGCGACCCAGTCCGCCTCCGGCAGGCCGAAGGAACCCGCAGGCTCGCCGATCAACATCGCAATGGCATGCTCGAGCGTCGTTCTCTGCTGCTCCAGTCCCGCGAGCTGACTCTGGGTGCTTTGCAGTTGCGTCTGCGCCTGCAGGACATCGATCTTGGCGACGATCTTGGCGTTGTACTGGTTCAGCGTGATCTGGAAGCTGCGCTGATAGGCCTGCACGGTAGTGTACACAAGCTTGAATTCGGCATCCGTCTCGCGCAGCTGAAAGTAGTCCGTAGCGAGCAGGCCCTGCGCCGACAAGCGCGCGGCAGCAAGATCCGCTTCACTCGCCTGCGCATTCTCGCGGGCGTTCTCAACCGTGCGCCGTATGCGCCCCCACACATCCGGCGCCCAGGTCGCGCCGAGGCTTACCTGGTAAAGCGTGGAGGTCGAACCACCCGAGGGATTCGTAGTCGTGGTCGTCGTGCCGCCAACACTCGTGCCGACGGCAAGACCTCTCGAACCGCTGCCCGAGCGGGTGGCGCCGGCGTTCACCGTCGCCGTCGGAAAATACGCCGCGCGTGCTTCGCTCACCAATGCCAATGACTGACGATAGGCGGCATCCGCAGCGGCGATATTCTGATTCGAGATAGTGACGCGGTGCTCGAGGTCATCAAGCACCGGGTCCTTGAATAGACTCCACCAGTCGCCGCGCTCCAGGGTGTCGGCGGGCGCCGCCGTCGTCCACAGACTTGCTTCCCCGTAGCTCGCCGGGGTCGGCGCGCTTGGCTGTACATAGCGCGGCCCGACTGCGCAGCCTGCCAAAACGGCGACGAGCGCAAGCCCGCCGAAGAGCCACGCGAATCGATGATGGGTGGGGCGCGGAATCGGCATCGGTGTCCTCAACTCATGGCGGGCGCAAGATCGCCGCCCGAGTGCGTCAAATGACGTTCGTCGCCGTGGCGGCGCCGCAAACGATCAAGATAGAGATAGACCACGGGCGTCGTGAGGAGCGTCAACAGCTGACTTGCGATGAGCCCGCCGATAATGGCGACGCCGAGCGGCTGACGCAGCTCCGCGCCCTCGCCGAAGCCGATTGCAAGCGGCAGCGCGCCTAACGCCGCGGCGAGTGTCGTCATCAGGATGGGGCGAAAGCGCAGCAGGGACGCCTCGCGCACGGCTTGAAGCGCCGATAAGCCGCGCGTGCGTTCGGCTTCGAGCGCGAAATCGATAATCAGGATCGCATTCTTTTTGACGATGCCGATCAACAGAAAAACGCCGATCAAGGCGATGATGGAAAATTCCATCTTGAAGATGAGGAGCGCGAACACCGCGCCCACTCCGGCAGAAGGCAGCGTCGAGAGCACGGTGATTGGGTGAACATAGCTCTCGTAGAGCATTCCGAGCACGATATAGATGACGATGAGCGCCGCCGCGATCAGGATCGGTTGCTGGCTCGATGAATCCTGAAAGCTGCGCGCTGTGCCCTGAAAGCCGCCGCGCACGCTGCTCGGCATGCCGATCGCGGCCGCGGCATTCCTGATCGCCTCCTGCGAGTCGCTCAAGGTCGCCCCCGGCGCGAGATTGTAGGACACGGTGGTCGCAAGATCGGTATTCTGATGGTTGATCGAGGTCGCCGTCGATCGGGTGCTGAATTTCGCGATGGCGCTGAGCGGTACCATGTGTTCGCTCGACGTGGACAGCGCGACTCCCGTCGACGGATCGCGCAAGGCGGGGTTGGCAGGCGTATAGGCGACGTCGGTGACCGGGCTTGCGCTTGTGCTCGCAGCGACTGAGCTCCCCGCCGTAATGCTCGTCGGGGTCGCGCTCGCGCTGCCCGCGATGCTGCCGCTCGTGGTCGCGGTACTGCCAGAGGCCGCAACCGAGCCCACGCCTGCGGCGGTCGCGGGGCTGCTCGCGGCGCTGCTGCCGATAGGCGCTGTCAATACAGCAGCGGTCGCCTTCAACGAGGCTGTTTCGCGAGTCTGCGAAGTATTTCCCGCAGGCACATAGACATCGTTCAGCTGATCCGGCGTGCGCCGGTAACGCGGCGCAACTTCCATGATCACGTGATACTGATTGAGGTCCGAGTAGATGGTTGATACCTGCCGCTGGCCGTAGCTGTCGTACAAGGCGTTATCGACATCGCGCGAGCTGATGCCAAGGCGTGCTGCGCTGTCGGTGTTGATGTTGACGAAGCTCTCAACACCCGCTTCCTGCTGATCGATGTCGATGTCGGTGAGCGCAGGCTCGTTCTTCATCGCCTGCGCGAGCCGCGGCGCCCAGGTGCGCAGATCGACAAGGTTCGCGCTCTGCAAGGTATATTGATAGGTGGAGGTTGTCATGCGCCCGCCCATGCGCACGTCCTGCACCGGATTGAGAAACAGGCTGACGCCGGTGATGCGCGCAAGCTGCGGCCGCAATCTGGCGATGACGGCCTGGCCCGTATCCTTTCGCTGCCCGACGGGTTTGAGGTTGACGAACATGAAGCCACCGCCGGCACGGCCGCCGCCGGTGAAACCTACGACCGTGTCCACCGCCGGATCCTTGTGGATGAGATTGACGAACGCTTTAAGCTTCAGCTGCATGTCCTGGAAGGAGATGCTCTGATCTGCACGTAATCCGCCGTTTAATTGGCCCGTGTCCTGCTGCGGGAAGAACCCCTTCGGCACGATGATGAAAAGATAGACGTTGAGACCGATGACGGCGACCAGGATCAAGAGCACGAGCCCCTTGTTGCCAAGCGCCCAGTCGAGACTCTTCTCGTACGTGTTAAGAACCCGCGTGAAGGCTGCTTCGGACAGCCGTTGCAGGCGGTTCGGCGCGCGCTCCTCGACGCTGCGGCGCAACAGATAAGCGCACATCATCGGCGTCGTGGTGAGCGAAATGACGAGCGAGATCATGACAGCAGCCGACAGTGTGACGGCGAACTCGCGAAATAATCTTCCGACGATGCCGCCCATGAAGAGCAGCGGAATGAAGACCGCGACTAGCGAAATGCTGATCGACAGGACCGTGAAGCCGACCTCGCGTGCGCCGAGGAGCGCTGCCTTAAAGCGATCCATCCCCTCTTCAAGGTGACGCGTTGTGTTCTCGAGTACGACGATTGCGTCATCGACGACGAAACCGGTCGCCACGGTGAGCGCCATTAGCGATAGATTATTGAGACTGAAGCCCAGGAAATACATGACGGCAAAAGTGCCGAGCAGCGACACCACGGTTGCGACCGCCGGCACGATGGTCGCGCGCGCGCTCCTTAAGAAGGCGCTCACGACCAGCACCACGAGCACGAGCGAGATCAAAAGCGTCACCTCGATCTCATGCAGCGCGGCGCGAATCGAGTGCGTGGCATCCGACGCCACGTGCAGCTCAACATCCTGCGGCAATTGGGCGGCAAGCTCCGGCAGCAGATTGCGCACGGCATCGACCACCTGGATGACATTTGCCCCCGGCTGGCGCGTGATAATGGCAATGATTGCGGGCTCGCCATTAAAGAGGCCCAAAGTGCGGGTGTCTTCGACGCTGTCGATCACCTGAGCGACGTCGGATAAGCGCACCGGACCGCCGTCGCGCCACGCGACCACGAGCGAGCGATAGTCGACGGCGGTGCGGCCAGCGGTGTTGGTGTAGATCTGGAAACGCCGGCCGTTGCCTTCGACGGTGCCCTTGGGCCGATTGGCATTGGCGGCCTGGATTGCGGCGCGCACATCCTCGAGCGCGACGCCGTATTTGTTGAGGGCATACGGCAAGAGCTCGACCCGCACTGCCGGCAGCGAGCCGCCGCCGATCTCGACGTCGCCGACGCCGTGCACCTGCGACATTCTCTGCTGCACGATATTCGAGACCGCGTCGTAGACCTGCCCGGGCGTGCGCGTCTTCGAGGTTATTGCGAGGATGATTATCGGCGCATCCGCTGGGTTCGCCTTTCTATAGGTCGGGTTCGTCTTCAGCGTGGCCGGCAGGTCGATGCGCGCGGCGTTGATGGCGGCCTGCACTTCACGCGCGGCGCCGTTGATGTCGCGGTCGAGATTAAATTGCAGCGTAATGCGCGACTGCCCGGTGCCGCTCGATGAGGTCATCTCATTGACGTCGGCGATGATGCCGAGATGGCGCTCAAGCGGAGTCGCGACGCTCGCCGCCATCGTCTCGGGGCTCGCGCCCGGCAGACTCGCCGTCACCGAGATGACCGGGAAGTCGACCGACGGCAGAGGCGAGACGGGTAGGGCGAAGAATCCCGCTACTCCCGCAATCGCAATGCCGGCCGTCAGGAGCACGGTCGCGACTGGCCGGCGGATGAAGGGCTCAGAGATGTTCACGAGGCGGGACCTTCCGCCGGACGATTCGTGAAACGAGCGAGCTTGGCCCGATAGCGGATGGCGAGTCGATCGAATGCCAAATAGATGACCGGCGTCGTGAAGAGCGTCAGCATCTGGCTGACAATGAGTCCGCCAAAGATGCTGACGCCGAGCGGGCGTCTCAACTCCGTGCCTTCTCCCCAACCGAGCATCAGCGGAATCGCGGCAAACAGCGCCGCGAGCGTCGTCATGATGATCGGCCGAAAGCGCAGCAGCGCCGCCTGGTGGATCGCATCACGCGGGCTCTTGCCCTGTTTTCTCTCCGCGTCCAGAGCGAAGTCGATCATCATGATCGCGTTCTTTTTCACGATGCCGATCAGTAGGATGATGCCGATGATGCCAATGACGCCGAGGTCACTGCCCGTAAGCATCAACGCAAGGAGCGCACCGACGCCTGCGGAGGGTAGTGTCGACAGGATGGTTACCGGATGGATGTAGCTCTCATAGAGCACGCCGAGCACGATGTAGACACACATGACCGCCGCCAGGATGAGCCAGAGCTCGCTTGCAAGCGACTCGCTATAGGCCGCCGCAGCGCCGAGGAAGGTCAACTGCACGGACGGCGGCAGATTGATCGCGACCGCCGCTTTCTTGATCTCGTCCACGGCGCGTCCGAGCGACACGCTGGGTGCCGTATCGAATCCTACGGTTGCGGCCGGGAATTGCGCGACGTGCGTGATCTGCAGCGGAGCCTTCTGCTCGCGGATCGTCGAGATCGCCGACAGCGGCGTCGGCTGCCCGGAAGAGGTCTGCATGTACAGATCGCCGAGCGACTGGGGCGTCGTCAGAAAGCCCGGCTGTGCTTCAAGGATGACGCGATATTGATTGGTATCGGTGAAAATCGTGGAGACGATCCGCTGGCCAAAGGCGCTGTAGAGCGTCTCATCCACCGCGGTCGCGGTAATTGACATGCGCGCAGCGGTGTCGCGGTCGATGGCGACATAGGCCGCCAGCCCCTGCGCGTTGGCGTCGGAGGTGACGTTCGCGAGCTGCGACACGCTGTGCAGTTTCGTCACGAGCTTATCCGCCCACTCATTGACGGTCGCGGTCGCCGCGCCTTCGAGCGAAAAGCGGTACTGCGTCGGCCCGGTCTCGGCGTCGATGGTCAGGTCCTGGGTCGGCTGCAGGTAGAGGCTGACCCCGGGCACGGTGCTAGCGCGCCGCCTCAAGTTGTCCATGATTTGAGCTTGCGAATCGGCGGTGCGGTGCTGCTTCAGGTTGATCAGCATCTGGCCGCTGTTCAGCATTGTATTGTTGGCGCCGTCGACGCCGATAAAGGAACTCAGATTTTGAACGTCGGGGTCCAGCAGGATCGCTTTGCCGACCGCCTGCTGCAGCTCGGACATGCGCGCATAGGAGATTGATTCGGTGGCCTGCACGCGCGCCTGCAATTGACCCGTGTCCTGCGTAGGGAAAAGACCCTTGGCAATGAAGATGTAAAGAAACGCCGTCAGAATGAGCGTCGCGAACGCGACGATGAGGGTCGCGCGCTCGCGCGCCAGCACCCACAAGAGAGCACGGTCGTAATAGGCGACCGCTCGCTCGAAGAGCTCCCGGGACTTCTTGCTGATGCCCTGAGCGTCCCGTTCCGGATAGGACTTCAACCAAAAGGCGCACAGCATCGGCACCAAGGTCAGCGACACCAGCGCCGAGATCAATATCGTGATGGCAAGCGTCACGGCGAATTCGCGAAACAGCCGCCCGATGACTTCACTCATGAAGAGCAGTGGAATCAACACCGCAATCAGCGAGACCGTGAGCGAAACGATCGTAAAACCGATTTCTGCGGCGCCACTCAGTGCGGCCTCGAACGGTTTCTCACCTTTCTCGAGATGTCGCGAGATGTTCTCGATCATGACAATCGCGTCGTCGACGACGAAGCCGGTCGCAATCGTCAGCGCCATCAGGCTGAGATTGTTGAGACTGAAGTTCAGAAGGTACATCGCGCCGAACGCACCCACGAGCGAGATCGGTACCGACAGACTTGCGATTGCCGTAGCGCGCACGCTGTGCAAGAAGAAGAAGATCACGGCGACCACCAGCGCCACGGCGAGCAAGAGCTCGAACTCAACGTGGCTCACGGAGGCGCGAATACCCGTGGTGCGGTCGGCAAGCACGTCCACCTGAATCCCCGCGGGAAGGGTTTCCTGCAATTGCGGCAGGCGCGTCTTGATCGCATCCACCGTGCCGATGACGTTGGCGCCGGGTTGCCGCTGCACGTTGAGGATGATCGCGGGCTTCATATTCGCCCAGGCACCAAGCTTTACGTTTTCGGCCGCATCGACCACGTGAGCCACATCGGTCATGCGGATCGGCGCGCCTTTGCGGTACGCAATAATCAGGTTCTTGTAGTCATCCGCGGTAAGAAGCTGGTCATTGGCGTTGATCGTGAATGCCTGCGTCGGACCGTCGAAGCTGCCCTTCGCGCGATTGGCGTTCGCCGCGCTGATCGCCGACATCACCGTGTCGAGCGTGACGCCGTAGGAGGCAAGCGTTTGCGTATTGGCCTGGATGCGCACGGCCGGCCGCTGCCCGCCGCTCAAGCTCACCAGGCCCACGCCTGAGACTTGTGAAATCTTTTGTGCGAGATGCGAGTCGACGAGGTTCTGCACGTCGATCAACGGCATCGTGTCCGAGGTGATGGCGAGCGTCAGCACCGGCGCATCCGCCGGATTGACCTTGGCGTATATCGGCGGGGCGGGCAGGTCCGCAGGCAGGAGCGAGCCGCTGGCATTGATCGCCGCTTGCACTTCCTGCTCGGCGACATCGAGGGTCTCGCCGAGCCCGAACTGCAGCGTAATGACAGAGGCGCCGGCGGTACTGGTCGAGCTCATGCGCTGCAGGCCCGACATCTCTCCGAATTGGCGTTCGAGCGGTGCGGTGACGGTCTGGCTCATCACCTCGGGGCTGCCGCCGGGATAGAGCGTCTGCACCTGGATCGTCGGATAGTCGACCTGCGGCAGCGCGGAGAGCGGCAGGAAGCGAAAGCCCACCATGCCTGACAGGACGATGGCGACCATCAGTAGCGAGGTCGCTACCGGACGCATGATGAACGGCCGTGACGGACTCATCGTAGTGGCAAGCGCCCGTATGGGCGTGCAACGGCCAACAATTGACGCAATCGCAGCATCGACTTACTCGGTTGTCGTACTCGCAGGCGTGCGTGTGCCATGCTTGGGGTGTGCTGTGCCGTTGACGGGCGTGTTGCCAGGCGCGACGGTGGGCGCGGCCGCTGAGGATGCGGCCGGGGTC
>DAITPA010000032.1:0-20435 GCA_036833805.1 Steroidobacteraceae bacterium
AGATGTTATGCGGCGCGACAGGAAACGTAGTCTGAAAATGCCCAGGAGAGGACTCGAACCTCCACGGTGTTACCCGCTAGTACCTGAAACTAGTGCGTCTACCAATTCCGCCACCTGGGCAGTGAACCGGAAGCAAGGGAGGCGGCGAAATCTACGCATGGAGCTGGGAGCTGTCAATTGATGACACGACGCGGAAAATTCGGGCGCCGCGATCGCAAGCCGGCTGGCGGTCATAAGACAGGCCCCGCGCGCGGCCCAAAGAGCCACGCTGAGCATCCATCAAAGCGCGGCAAGAGCTCACTCGACGGGCAGGTTGTCGAGGGCACGGTGACGGCAAACCGTGGCGGCTTTGGCTTCCTGCGCGTGCCGGGGCAGACCGAAGATGTGTTCCTGCCGCCGCCGCAAATGCGCGGTCTTCTCAACGGCGATCGCGTGAGCGTGCGTGTGGCGGGCGATGGGCGCGGTCGCTGGACAGGCGAGGTGCAAGCCGTGCTCGATCGCGGCGTCACAGCTTTCCTCGGCACGATTGAACTTGAAAGACGCGGCGCCTGGGTAAGCGCGGCGGACCGGCGTCTGCAGCTACGATGCAGCGTGGCGCCTGCTGACCTTGCGGGCGCCAAGAACGGCGACTGGGTGATCGCGCGCATTCACCGCTACGCAAGCTCGACGGCGCCGGCGCAAGCCGTCATCGAAAAACGCCTCGATCCGGCGCGTCCCGTGGAATTAGGCACCGAGGCGGCGATTGCGCGCTTTGACCTGCCGCATGAATTCACGCCCGCTGCCTTGCGTGAGGCGCAGAACTACGGTGGCCGGGTGGATCCCGCGGAGGCGGCATCGCGGATTGATCTGCGTGACTTGCCGCTCGTCACGATCGACGGCGAGGACGCCAAGGACTTCGATGACGCGCTCTACGCCGAGCCGCATGCGGAGGGCTTTCGTCTTATCGTCGCGATCGCCGATGTCAGCTACTACGTGCGCCTCGGAACCGCGCTCGATACTGAAGCGCGTGAGCGCGGCACGTCGGTCTATTTTCCAACACGCGTGGTGCCGATGCTGCCGCCGACGCTCTCCGATCACCTCTGCTCGCTCGCACCCAAAGTTGATCGGCTGTGCTACGTCGCCGACATGGTCATCAATCGCCACGGCGCGTTGAAAGGCGCGCGCTTCTATCCTGCCGTGATGCGCTCGGCGGCGCGTTTGACCTATACGCTCGCGTTTGCCGCTTTGTTTGAAGGGCAACCGGCCGCGTGCAGCCAGTTGGGGCCGCTCATCGATCGGCTGCGCATCCTGGTCGACGTCTACAAGGTGCTGCACAAGGCGCGCGCACGCCGCGGCGCGCTTGATTTCGACGCGCCCGAAGCACGCTTCCGGATCGACTCCGCCGAGCATGTGACAGCAATCGACCTCGTCGCGCGCAACGATGCGCACCGGCTGGTCGAGGAGTGCATGATCACCGCCAACGTTGCCGTGGCGGGCGAGTTTTCGCGTACGCGCACAGCCGCTCTGTACCGCGTGCACGGACAGCCGGAAGAAGCGAAGCTTGATCGGCTGCTCTCGACACTGACGGCGCTTGGCATCGAGGCGCAGATTCCAAAGACGGTCGCGCCGCGCGACCTGCAAGCCATCACACGACGGCTCGGCAAGGCGCCGGAGCGTCCGTTCGTCGAATCGCTCGTCATTCGCTCGTTGCCGCAGGCGGTCTATCAGCCGACGAACATCGGCCATTTTGGGCTTGCTCTGGAGCACTACACGCATTTCACATCCCCCATCAGGCGCTATCCGGATCTGGTCGTGCACCGCACCTTAAGAGCGCTCGGCGCGGCGGGCGGCGCCGCAGGAGTGCGCTACGAGACGGCGGAGCTCGGCCTTCTTGGCGAGAGCACCTCGAAGCTTGAAAAACGCGCCGACGAGGCGGATCGCTACGTGAACAACTTTTTGAAGTGCACGTACCTGCGTGAGCGTATCGGCCAGACATTCCACGGACTCATCACTACGGTGGTCGACTTTGGCTGCTTTGTGCAGATTCTGGAGGTCGCTGTCGACGGTCTTCTGCACGTCGACCGGCTGACCGATGACTCCTATGAAATGGAGGGCGACGGGCACGGTTGGGTTGGGCGCCGTCAGGGGCGCCGCTTACGCGCCGGCGGGCAGGTCAAAGTCGTCGTCACCGCGGTCAATCCCATTGAGGGGCTGATTGATCTGGAGCTCGTTGAAGAGTGACGAGGAGCGTTGAGACCATCTTCGGTCTGCATGCCGTGCGTGCGCTTCTGCTGCGGCACCCGGAGCGCGTTCTTACCCTCAAGCTTGCGGCGGGACGAGACGATGCGCGGGTGCGCGAGCTTACGGAGCTTGCCAAGCGGCATGGTTGCCCCATCGAGCGTGCGGACGCGGGCGCGTTCAAGCAGCTGTTGGGGGACGCGGTGCATCAGGGCGTCGTCGCGGAGATCTCATCCATGCCGCCGTGGACCGAGGACGACCTTCTGACCGCACTCACGCATGCGAAACTGCCCTTGGTGCTGGCGCTCGACGGCGTGCAGGACCCCCATAACCTCGGCGCCTGTCTGCGCACCGCGGATGCCTGTGGGGCGCTCGCGGTGGTCGTGCCGAAGGACCGAGCGGCGCAGCTTACCGCCGCCGTGCGTAAAGTCGCGGCCGGCGCCGCGGAGACCACCCCCGTCGTTGCCGTGACGAATCTTGTGCGCTGTCTGTCACTTATGAAAGAAGCAGGCCTGTGGGTGGTCGGCGCGGAGGCGCGGGCCGACGAGCGGCCTCAGGACGTCGACCTCACCACCGGCACGGTCCTCGTGCTCGGTGCGGAAGGCGCGGGGCTGCGCCAATTGACCCGCCAGGCTTGCGACTTCGTGGTGCGCCTGCCGCAGGTGGGAGCGGTCGAAAGCCTCAACGTGTCCGTCGCCGCCGGGATGCTCCTTTATGAGGCTCTGCGGCAGCGCGAGGGCGCGCAGAAGTGAGGCGCTCCGGCCGGCCCAATACAGGCCGGCACGCTTCTTATTTATTGCGATTGGCAGGGGTTTTCAGTATTCTGCGCGGCCCCTGATCTCAAGGGGGTTACGGCCCCAGATTTTCGAAGGGTCAGGGCCCGATCTCCTTGCCGCATTGGCGCACCCTCGCGCGCAAGCGGCTGCCAACCCATAAGGAAGATCCATGAGGCATTATGAAATCGTGTTTCTGGTGCACCCGGACCAGAGCGAACAAGTTCCCGCGATGATCGATCGCTACAAGGGAATGATTGCGGCCGGCAACGGCCTCGTGCATCGCCTGGAAGACTGGGGCCGGCGGCAGCTCGCCTATCCGATCGCCAAGGTGCACAAGGCGCACTACGTTCTTATGAACATCGAGTGTGACCAGAAAATCGTCGATGAATTGACCGGCGCCTTTCGCTTCAGCGACGCGGTGCTGCGCCATCTCGTGACCAGTGTCGACGAGGCGGTGGTTGAGCCCTCGCACATGGCGAAGGCCGAGGAAGAGGAAGCCGGCGGTCGGCGTGACCGTCCCCGCGATGAAGCGCAGGGATCATCCGATGACGACGACGGCGGCCGGCGCCGCGAGCGCGTCCGCGATGAGCCCGTCGCCGCCGAGGCTGAAGATACCGCCATGACGGACGAGCGTCCGAGCCTGGGGAACTGATTATGAAAACCAGCAGCACCCCGAGCCGCTTTTCGCGGCGCAAGAAATTCTGCCGCTTCACCGCCGAAGGCGTGAAGTCGATCGACTACAAGGATCTTGCGACCTTGAAGGGCTACGTTACCGAGACCGGCAAGATCGTACCGAGCCGCATCACGGGTACGAAGTCCTTCTATCAGCGGCAGCTGGCGGTCGCGATCAAACGTGCGCGCTTCCTCGCGCTCCTGCCTTACACCGATCAGCACTGAAGACGCATCATGGAACTCATCCTGCTGCAGAAAGTCGCCAATCTCGGCAACATCGGTGACCGGGTCAAGGTGAAGTCCGGCTTCGGGCGCAACTTTCTCCTGCCGCAGGGCAAGGCTACGCTCGCGACCGAAGTCAATATCGCAAGATTTGAAGTGCGCCGCGCGGAGCTTGAGAAGGCTGCCGGCGAGGAGCTGCATTCAGCGAGCGAGCGCGCGAATGCCTTGAAAGAATATCGCCTGACGATCGCTGCCAAGGCCGGCACCGAAGGCAAGCTCTTCGGTTCGATCGGCACGGCCGACATCGCCGAGGCCGCCACGCGCGCCGGCATGCCGGTCGCTAGGAGCGAAGTGCGCCTGCCTGGTGGGCCGCTACGCATGGTCGGCGAGCACATCGTGCATGTGCATCTGCATGCTGATGTCGATGCACCGGTCACTGTGGTCGTAGTCGCGGAGGAGTAGCCGCAAGGCTTGCTCCGAAGTTCACGCGAGAATGTAGTGGCCGCTCCCGCCAAAGCGCGTCGCGAATCGGGCACGCTTGAGGACATTCGCACCCCGCCGCATTCCGTTGAAGCCGAACAGGCCGTCTTGGGCGGTCTTCTCCTGGATCCGGTGGCCTGGGACAATGTTGCCGACGTCGTGCGCGCGGCGGACTTCTATCGCCCCGATCATCGGCTGATTTTTGAAGCCATAGGCGCGTTGGCCGGCAACGGTCAACCTTGCGATGCCGTCACGGTGTCGGAACATCTGCAGCGCACGCAGCTTCTCGATGAGGTCGGCGGCCTTGCCTATCTGGGAACCCTGGTGCGCGATACGCCCACCGCCGCCAATGTGCGCGCGTACGCGGCCATCGTGCGCGAGCGCTCGCTGTTGCGAAAGCTGATACGCGCTGGCGGCGAGATTGCCGCCTCAGTCTTCAGCGACGAGGGCCTGACCGCAAGCGAGCTTGTTGACCGCGCCGAGCAGCGCGTCTTCGAGATCGCCGAGGAAGGCACGCGCAGCCGCGATGGCGCGCAGTCGGCAAAGTCCCTGTTGCCGGCGCTCATCGATCAGATCGATTCCTGGCATTCCAATCCGGACTCGTTGCGCGGGCTGGCGACGGGCTTTCACGATTTTGACAGGGTGACCGGCGGGCTGCGTCCCGGAGATCTCATCATCGTCGCCGGACGTCCTTCAATGGGCAAGACAACGCTCGCCGTCAACATGGCGGAGAACGCGGCGCTCGATCGTACGACGCAAGCCTCCGTCGTGGTGTTCAGCATGGAAATGCCCTCCGATCAGCTACTGACGCGCATGCTCTCATCCGTCGGCAACGTGCCGCTGAATGCGATCAGGAGCGGCCGCATTGCCGATGAGGACTGGGTGCGTCTGACGAGCGCCACGGGGCAGCTGTCGCAGGCGCGCATCTTCATTGACGAAACGCCGGCGCTGACGCCGACCGACCTGCGCGCACGCGCACGCCGCATCAAGCGCGAGCATGGGCTGCATCTCATCGTGGTCGACTATCTGCAGCTCATGCATGTGCCCGGAACAAAAGAGAACCGCGCGACCGAAATCGCCGAGATCTCGCGCGGACTGAAGGCGCTCGCCAAAGAGCTTGCCTGCCCCGTCATTGCGCTGTCGCAGCTGAATCGCGGCGTCGAACAGCGCGAGCACAAGCGCCCGGTGATGTCGGATCTGCGCGAAAGCGGCTCGCTCGAGCAGGATGCCGACATGATCCTCCTCATCTATCGAGAGGAGGTGTACGACAAGAATACGCCCAAGAAGGGCGTCGCCGAGATTGATCTTGCCAAACACCGTAACGGCGCCACCGCGAATTTTCAGCTGACATTCCAGGGGGAATTCAGCCGCTTCAGGAGCTACAGCCCCGATTCCTACGCCGAGGGTGTATTGAAGTGAGCCGGCTCATCCGGGCCGTCATTGACACGCAGGCACTGCGCGCGAATCTGCAGACACTGCGCAAGCTTGCGCCGCATTCGCGCATCGCCGCGGTCGTAAAAGCCAACGCCTACGGTCACGGTCTTGCGCACGCGGCGCGCGCGCTTGCCGAGGCCGACGCGTTCGCCGTGGCGCGCATCGAGGATGGCATTGCGCTGCGCGCCGCCGGCGTCACGCGGCCGATCCTGATTTTGGAAGGCGTCATCAGCCAGGATGCGCTCACTGAGGCTGCGCAGCACGACTTCGATCTCATGGTGCACGATGCGCTGCAGATCGAGCTTCTTCGGAAGTGCGCCTGCCAACATCGATTCGTCCTCTGGCTCAAGATCGATACCGGCATGAACCGCCTCGGCTTTCGATGCGATGACTTTCCCGCGGCGCTGGCGCGCGTGCGTCAACTGCCAACGCCGGCGCGCGAGATTCGTCTCGTTACACACCTGGCGCGCGCCGACGATCGGCAAGATGCGACAACCGGCGAGCAGCTCGAGCGCTTCAAGGCGGCAACCCAAGGCCTTGCATTGGCCACGAGTATTGCCAATTCCGCGGCAATTTTGAGCCGCCCCGACACGCATGGCGATTGGGTGCGGCCGGGACTCGCGCTTTACGGGGTCTCGCCATTTGCCAATGAGAGCGCCGCAAGTTTCGGGCTCGTTCCCGTGATGTCGTTCGAAACCACGGTGATTGCCACACGGCGCGTCGCGCGCGGCGAGAGCGTAGGTTACGGCGGGACGTGGCGCGCCGCGCGTGATACGACGCTTGCAATTTTGGCCGGCGGCTACGGCGACGGCTTGCCGCGCAGCCTTCGCAATGGCACTCCGGTGCTGGTCAATAAAGAGCGTGCGCCGCTGGTCGGCCGCGTCTCGATGGACATGATTGCAGTTGATATCGGCGAAGTTGCCGACGTGCACGTCGGCACGAGCTGCAAACTCTGGGGGCCGGGCCTACCCGTTGAGGAGATTGCAGACTGCGCCGGCACCATCTCCTATGAGCTTCTCTGCGGGATCAGCAGCCGGCGCGTGCTTCTCGAAGTGCGTTGACCGCTTGCGCTTGCGCGCTTAGCTGTCGAAAAACCCCATCTTGACGCCTGCGAGCTGGATCACATCGTTGTCGGCGAGGCGTTTCGCCTGTGCGCCGATGGCAGTGCCATTGACGAGCGGATAATCGTCGTCTTTGCCGCTGTCGACGTGCACGATGAAATAGCCTTCCGCGCGGCGCGTGATTGCTGCAACCTGTACGCCCGGACGCCCGAGCGTCGTCAGCGCCTTACTGAGCTCGAGCTCCCGTCCGGCAAAGGCGCCGGAGAGCACTTGCAGTTTGGCATTCTTCACCAAGCTTGCGCCTTCGGCGAGTGCGCGCGCTTTTGCCGTCGCGGACAGACCCGCTGAGGCTTGATTGGCGACTTCCGCGGCGCTCCTCAATCTCTCGACCGGCCGCGCCGACGGCTGAATCACCATCGTCTTCTCGAACTCATCCTGCTGCTCGTCGTCTTCGACGAAGCGCAGCTGATGATGGCCGACGGTGATGACGTCGCCGTGTTGCAGGGCATGCTTCTTAATGAGCTTGCCGTTGACGTAGGTGCCGTTGGTGCTGTTCAGATCCTCGAGGAACGAATCGTTGAGGATATTGATGATGAGGGAATGGTGGCTGCTGACGGCCGGGTTGTCGATGCGGACATCGTTGTCCGGCAACCGCCCAATCGTATAGCGCTCCTTGGTCATGTTGTATTCCGCCATGACCTGACTTTCCAGGCTTAAGACCAACCTTGCCATGTGTGAGCCTCGCGTCAGCCGAACCAGCCTAGGACTTTGTCGAAGATTCCCCGGCGTGCGGGGAACGCATCCAAAACGTTTGCCATGACGACCGAGATGTTGTCCCGCCCGCCATTATCATTCGCCAGTTGAATCAATTGTTTAGCGACCGTATCCAGATTAGCACTAAAGGTGCTGAGCGTTAAGTGCATGTCGTCATCTTCCACCATGTCGGAGAGGCCATCCGAGCATAAAGCGAACGTATCGCCCTTTTGCACCGGTACCTCTTGCACTTCAACTTCAACGCTGGGCTCAACGCCGAGCGCTCGTGTGACATAGTTCTTGTTGGCCGCGCGCTGCGCCTCTTCGGCGGAATAAAAGCCGCGGTCCACGAGCTCCTGCAGGAGCGAGTGGTCCATCGTCAGCTGCTCGAACTTCTCGCCCCGCAAGCGGTACAGGCGCGAGTCGCCGACGTGGGCAATGGAGGCCTTGTTGTCGAAGAACAGGGCGCTTACTACCGTTGTGCCCATGCCTTCGCAGTTGGGCTGTGTGCGCGCGGTCTGATAGATGATTTTGTTGGCCCGATGGATGGCGTCGCGCAGAATGATGCTGGTACGGGACATGCCCGACTCGCGATCAAGTGCTCGCAGGTCCTGGCGATCCACCGACTCGCGCACCAGGTTCAAGATGGTCTTGACCGCGATGCCGCTCGCCACTTCGCCTGCGTTGTAGCCGCCCATGCCATCGGCGAGCACCAAGAGCCCGATGTCGGCATCAAAGGCGATCGTGTCCTCGTTGTGCTCGCGGACCTTGCCGGTGTCCGTCAAACCGACACAGCGGAACTTGCCCTTCAAACTCATGCCGCGCCTCGGCCCCGATAAATGGTGACCTGCGTCACACTGCCGCCCGCGAAGGACGCTGTGCAACGGGTTTCACGACCCATGCAATCTGTTCTCAACATCGATTTGACGACGTGGCCGTGCCCGTTTGCCCGCCCCGATTCGGGCCGACATAAGCTAGCATTGCCATCAAGGTAGTCCGAGCGCTTAGTCACAAACCCGTCATCCAGCACATCCCCGCGGCGAATCCTAGCCAAGTTGACTCACGAGCGCACCGCTCCTTACTGCTTATAGCCCCATGGCCCGATCCACCAGCGTCTTTGCGTGCAGCGCCTGCGGCGCCCAGACGCCGAAATGGCAGGGCCAGTGCCCGCACTGCGAGGCTTGGAATTCCCTGGAAAGGCGCAATTTCGCCGCCGGCGACGCACGCGCCGGCGGGACACCCGCAGCGGCCGCGCACAGTTTTGCGGGCACTATGGCCGCTGAGAGCAAACGCCTCGGAACAGGCCAGGATGAGCTCGATCGGGTGTTGGGCGGGGGACTTGTGCTGGGTTCGGTCGTGCTCATTGGAGGCGATCCGGGCATCGGCAAGTCGACACTCCTCCTGCAGGTGGCGGCGCACGTCGGCCGCTCGCGTGCGGTTTTGTACGCAAGCGCGGAAGAGTCGGTGGCGCAGGTGGGCCTGCGCGCGCGACGCCTCGGCGTTGCCGCCGCGGAGCTCACGCTCGCCAACGAAAACGACTTGGACGCAGTGCTGGCACTCGCAGCCGAACGCAAGGTTTGCCTCCTCGTGGTGGATTCCATCCAGACCGTGCAGTGCGGCGATGCCGGATCGCTGGCCGGCGCGGTGACGCAACTGCGCGAGTGCACGGCGCGGCTCGTGCGCTTCGCCAAATCCACCGGCACCGCGGTCATCATCATCGGACATGTGACCAAGGAGGGTGCCATCGCAGGCCCCCGCCTGCTCGAGCATCTTGTGGACACCGTGCTCTACTTTGAAAGCGAAGCGGGCAGTCGCTACCGCCTGGTGCGCGCGACCAAGAACCGCTTTGGCGCATCCCACGAGCTGGGCTTCTTCGCGATGAGCGAGGCGGGCTTGAAGCAAGTGAAGAACCCGTCCGCGATATTTCTGGCGCGCTCGCCCGAGCCTGCGGCCGGCAGTATTGTGACCGTGACGCGCGATGGCGGCAGGCCGCTTCTCGTTGAGCTGCAGGGGCTCGTCGATCGCATGCGTTTCGGTGCGCCACGCTGCGTTTCGCAGGGACTCAATTCTAACCGCGTGGCGATGCTGCTCGCGGTCCTCCACCGCCACGCCGGATTGTCACTGCAGGAGCACGATGTGTTTGCCAACGTCGTGGGCGGCATCCGTATCGAGGAGACCTCGTGGGACTTGCCGCTGGTGTTGGCGCTCGCCTCGAGCTTGAAAGATCAGCCGCTGCCGCGCTCGCTCGTTGCGTTCGGCGAGTTGGGTCTCACCGGCGAGCTGCGCCCTGTGGCTTATGGAGAGGAGCGCCTGCGCGAGGCGCACAAGCAGGGGTTCACGCAGGCGCTGATCGCGCGCGACAACGCGCCGCGAAAACCGCTCGCTGGGCTTGAAGTGCTCGTCGCCGGACGCGTCGGGGAGGCCTTGAGCACGGCATTTTCTGTACAGGCGAATCTTTCCGTCCTCAATCCGCCGGCGCGAACACACGCACGGTCTTGATCGCGTTATCCGCGATCTGCAGTACTTCGAACTGATAGCGGCCGACTTTGAGCGCGGTACCGGGGTCGGGAATGGTCTCGAGCTGTTCGAGGAGCAGTCCGTTCACGGTCTTGGGTCCGTCGGTCGGCAACTGCCACTGTAGCGCGCGGTTTACGGCACGCACCGTGGCGCTGGCGTTGACGATAAAGACACCGGCACGCTCCATATGAATGTTCTTGTGCGTGACGGTCGCCGGGTCGGTCGTGAATTCGCCGACGATCTCCTCCAAGATGTCTTCGAGAGTGACGAAGCCTTCGATATCGCCGTATTCGTTGACCACAAACGCGAGGCGGCGCCGGTTGCGTTGAAAGTTGGTGAGCTGCACGGCAAGCGAGGTTCCTTCGGGCACAAAGTACGGCTCGCGGTTCTTGGCAATCTCCACCAGCCGATCGCGCGTCAGCGTGCCGCGGGCGAGCTCCTGGGCGACGCGCTTCATGTGCAGAATGCCCACGATGTTATCGAGCTCGCCGTCGCACACCGGCAGGCGCGTATGCGGCGTCTGGCGCAGCTGATCCAATAGATCCTCCCAGCTCTTCTGTACGTCGATGCTCGCGATCTCCTGCCGCGGCACCATGATGTCGTTCACCGTGAGCTGACCGAGGTCCAGGATCGACAGCAGCATCTGCCGGTGGCGCGCCGGGATCATGGGCCCCGCCTCGGCGACTACCGTGCGCAGCTCCTCAGTGGAGAGGTCGTTTGTGCTGCGCGCGGCTTTGACAACGCCAAACACGCGCAGCACGCCATAGGCGAGCTGGTTGGTGATCCATAACAGCGGGCGCGCGAGCAGCACGAGTCCGCGGTAGATATGCGCCGAGCGCAGCGCGACCCACTCGGGGTAGGTTGCCGCATAGATTTTGGGCGCAAGCTCGCAGAAGACGATGACGATGACGGTGAGCGCGGCGCTTGTCGCCGGCACTGCGTAACGGTTGCCGCTGCGCTGCGCGAGGAGGGTTGCGATCGAGGATGCGAACACGCTCGCAGCAGCCAGGATTACAAGGTTCGCGCCCAGCCAGTCATCCGGTTTCTGCAGCAGCCGCTCAAGCAGCTTTGCGGTGCGTGCTCCCGCGTGTGCGCGGTGCCGGATGCGATAGCGATTGACGGACAGCATCGCAACCTCGGTCCCTGAGGAGAAGGCGATGACGACGAGGAGGGCGAGGAGCCCGAGAAGGAGATCTAGCGTCGGAGAACCGTTCAATGCCGTACACCTCGCAAAGTGGCTGCGCAGCCGCCATTCTCTCGCATCGGCCTTAACTTAGTGGGGCCGAAAATGCGCTGCCTGCGCATATAATCCCAGCCATGTTCGATAACCTCTCTGCGCGTCTCACACGCACAATCGAGCGTCTGCGCGGCCGCGGACGCATCACCGAGGACAATATCGCCGAGGCGCTGCGCGAGGTGCGGGTTGCGCTCCTTGAGGCGGACGTGGCGTTGCCGGTTATCAAGACATTCATCGATGCGGTGAAGTCGAAGGCCGTGGGCGCGGAGGTGAGCGGTAGTCTCTCCCCGGGCCAGGCCTTTATCGGGATCCTGCACCGGCAGATGGTCGAGCTCATGGGGGGCGCCCGTGCGGGCTTCTCGTTGCGCGCCCGGCCGCCGATCGTCGTGCTGCTCGCGGGCCTGCAGGGCGCCGGCAAGACGACCACCGCCGCCAAGCTTGCGCGCTGGCTCATCGAGCGCGAGCGGAAGCGGGTGCTCCTGACGAGCACGGACATCTCAAGGCCTGCCGCCGTGTTGCAGCTCGAGCGCCTCGCGGGCGAGGTCAAAGCCGATTTCTTTCGCGCACCGGCCGGGCTCACAGCGCCTGAGATTGCCGCAGCGGCGCTCGATGCGGCGCGCCGCGGCGTATTCGACATCCTGATCGTCGATACGGCAGGGCGTTTGCACGTGGATGAGGCGCTGATGGCCGAAGTGCGGCAAATCGATCAGGTGGCCAGCGCCACCGAGCGGCTGTTCGTCGTCGATTCGATGGCGGGCCAGGATGCCTTGAACGCGGCGCGCGCGTTCGGCGCTGCGCTTGAACTCACCGGCATCGTGCTCACCAAGGCGGACGGTGATGCGCGCGGCGGGGTTGCGCTGTCGGTGCGAGAGGTCACCGGCAAGCCGATCGTGTTTCTGGGCATGGGCGAGAAGACCGATGCGCTTGAGCCTTTCGATCCGGAACGCATGGCGTCGCGGATTCTCGGCATGGGTGATGTTGTCAGCCTCGTCGAACAGGTGCAGCGCGAGGTCAATACCGATGAGGCGACCCGGCTTGCGCACAAGGTGGCGCGCGGCAAGGGGTTTGATCTCTTTGATCTGAAGGGTCAGCTCGAGCAGGTGCAAAAACTGGGCGGCATGGGGTCGCTTCTCGACAAGCTGCCGGCAGCGGCCGGACGACGCGGGGTGTCGGCGGACCAGGGAGATCGCGAAGTGCGCCGCCAGATCGCCATCATCAATTCCATGACCCTGCGCGAGCGGCGCCAGCCGGGCCTCCTCGACGGCTCGCGCCGCCGCCGCATCGCGGGTGGCGCCGGGGTGCAGGTGCAGGACGTGAACCGCCTTCTGAAGCAGTTTCTCGACATGCAGCGGATGATGAAGAGCCTGAAAGGCGGAAATCTGCGGCGCCTCATGGGCTCTTTTAAGGGGCGCTTTCCGCAAGCGTGAGTTTGTGCTTCCGCAGGAGGCCGCTTTTGCGTAGAATCCGCGCTCTTTTTTGGGCGGCCGAGCTTAACCATGGTAACGATTCGTCTCACACGGCGCGGGGCTCGAAATCAGCCCTTTTATCACCTCGTGGTGACGGACAGCCGTAAGCGCCAGGGCGGCTTGAGTCTCGAGCACGTCGGATTCTTCAACCCCATTGCGCGCCGCAGCGAGCCGAAGCTTAAGCTTGACTTGCCGCGCATCGACTATTGGCTGAGCCAGGGCGCGCAGCAGTCGGATCGCGTGCGTTCGCTTGTGGCCTCTTATCGCAAGCAGGCCGCACCGATCAGCTGACGCGAGCAGTAAGCGGCGGCTTCGTGGAGTGGCTCGAACTCGGACGAATTCGCAGGCCATTTGGCGTCAAAGGCTGGCTGCACGTGGAGTCCTTTACCGACCCGCTTGAGGCGCTTCTCGATTACCCGCGCTGGAGCTTGCGCGGCGCGAGCGGTGCGCGCGCGACGCGCGTGGTTCTTGAGGGCAGGGCGCAAGGGCGCGAGCTCGTGGTGCACCTCGAAGGTCTTGAAGACCGCGAGCATGCGCAAGAGCTTGTCGGGGCCGTGATTGAGATTGCTCGCAGCGAGCTGCCGCCGACGCGCGCGCGCGAGTATTACCGTGCCGATCTTGTGGGGCTGCTCGTCAGCAATCGCGATGGCGTCGAGCTCGGTGTGCTTGAGCACTTCGTCGACGGACCGAGTGGCCCCTCGATGGTGATCCGGCATGCGCAAGCGACACAGCATTGGGTTCCGGCAACGCCTGAGTATTTGTGGAAGGTGGACTTGGCGGCCGGACGGATCGTGGTCGATTGGCCGATCGACTCGGAATAGGGAAGCGCGCCGTGCACATTGAGGTGGTCACGCTGTTCCCCGAGATGATTCGGCAAGCAGTCGCGTTCGGTGTCGTCGGACGCGCGCTCGAGCGCGGGCTTTTGCAGGTGGGCACCGAGGATCCGCGTGCGCACACGGTGAACGTGCACCGCACGGTCGATGACCGGCCGTACGGCGGCGGCCCGGGCATGGTGTTGAAACCTGAGCCCATGTTGGCCGCGATTCGAGCGGCGCATGCGAGGCTCCCTGCGGGCAGTCCGCGGATTTGTCTGTCGGCGCAGGGCGCCTTGTTTGGCGCGGCGCAGGCGCGCGAGCTTGCCGCGTTGCCGGGATTGTTGTTGATTGCCGGCCGCTACGAGGGCATCGATGAGCGCGTGATGGCTTTGGGTGTCGACCGCGATGTGTCGATCGGCGATTACGTACTCTCGGGCGGCGAGCTGCCGGCGCTGGTGGTGGTCGATGCGGTCACAAGATTGCTGCCCGGCGTATTGGGCGATGAGCGCTCGAGCGTCGAGGACTCCTTCGCCGCCGGGCTTCTTGACTGGCCGCACTACACGCGGCCCGAGGTATTCGAGGGCTTGAGGGTGCCGCAGGTGCTATTGTCGGGTGATCATGCAGATATCCGGCGCTGGCGGCTCGAACAGGCGGTGGGCCGCACGTGGCTGCGCCGCCCGGATCTGATCGCGAAAGAGGCGCTGACGGCCGAGGCCGCGCGCGTCCTCAATGAATTTCTCGCCGGGCGCAAGGCCGGCGAGCCTGCTGCTGGAAGGTGAGCGATATGAGCAAAATAATCGAAGACATCGAAAGTCGACGCATGACGCGCAAACTCCCCGATTTCAACCCGGGCGACACGGTGGTCGTGCAGGTGAAAGTGGTCGAAGGCGACCGCGAGCGCGTGCAGGCGTATGAGGGCGTCGTGATTGCCAAGAGCAATCGCGGTTTGAACTCATCGTTTACGGTGCGCAAGATCTCCCACGGCGAGGGCGTCGAGCGGGTGTTCCAGGCGCACAGCCCGGCGATCAGCGACGTCGTCGTCAAACGCCGCGGCAGCGTGCGCCGCGCGAAGCTCTATTACCTGCGTGAACTGTCGGGCAAAGCCGCGCGCATTGAAGAGAAGATCTGAGCTAAGAGTTGATGGGCGCTTTTCGCAGATACGCACACGGCACGTGGCGCTTCCTCGATGGACTGCGCCGCGTGCTGCATTTGCTCCTGCTGCTGTTTTTCTTCGGGATCATCTTTGCTGTGCTGCGCGGCTCGATTCCGAACATGCCCGAACGGGCGGCGCTGGTCATCGCTCCCGAAGGACGGCTCGTCGAACAGCTCTCCGGAGATCCTCTGCAGCGCGCCCTCGAGGAGACGCGCGGCAAGGAGCGCGCCGAGACACTTCTTTGGGACCTGACCGACAGCATTCGCGCGGCGGCCAAAGATAAGCACATTCCGGTACTGGTCCTCGATCTGGAGCACTTCGAAGGCGGCGGCCAGCCGACGCTCGAGGAGCTCGCGCACGCCATCCGCGAGTTCCGCGCGAGCGGCAAGAAAGTGATTGCGCTCGCAACGAGCTATGTACAGCAGCCGTATTACGTCGCCGCGCAAGCCGATGAGGTGTACGTCGATCCGATGGGCTTCGTGCTCATCGACGGCTACGACAGTTATCACATGTTCGTTAAAGACGCGCTCGACAAGCTCGGCGTCGACATCAATGTATTCCGCGTCGGCGCCTTCAAGAGTGCGGTCGAGGTCTACACCCGCAACGACATGTCGGTTGAGGCGCGCGAGAACGCATTGGGCTATCTGAACGCGCTGTGGGCGAGCTACCAGAACGCGACCACGCAGGCGCGGCACCTTCCCAAGGATGCGGTCGCAGATTACGTCGCGGATCTTGCGAAGACGATTCCGGCGGCCGGCGGCAATGCCCCGGAAGTTGCCCTGAAAGCGGGCCTTGTGACCGGTGTTAAGACGCGCATGGAAGTCGAGCACGAGCTCATCCAGATAGTGGGTGAGGATAAGTCGGACGGTTCTTTCCGCTCGATCTCCGATCAGGACTACGTGCGCATCGTGCATGCGCAGAAGAAGCTTACTGCCGGGCGCGCACAACGCATCGGCGTCATTGTCGCAGAGGGCGAGATCTTGGATGGCGAGCAGGCGCCGGGCACTATCGGCGGGGAGTCGACCGCGCACCTGATCAGGAACGCTCGCATGGATGAGAACGTGCGCGCCGTCGTGCTGCGGGTCGACAGCCCGGGAGGCAGCGTGAGCGCCTCCGAACAGATCTATCGCGAGCTGCAGGCGCTGAAGGCCGCGGGCAAGCCCGTCGTCGTATCGATGGCCAATTATGCCGCCTCCGGCGGCTACTACATCTCCGCTCCCGCGGATGAGATCTGGGCAAGCCCGGCTACAATCACGGGATCAATCGGCATCTTCGCGATCATTCCTACCGTACCGCGCACGCTCGCCAAAGTTGGCGTCAACGTCGACGGCGTGGGCACAACGCCGCTCTCCGGTCAGTTGCGTCTCGACCGCCCGCTGGGCGCACCGGCGCGCGCGCTTCTGCAATCAACCGTCGAGCGCGGCTATGAGGAGTTTCTGGCGCGCGTCGCCGGCGGCCGCAAGAAGACGCGCGACGAGGTGGACGCGATCGGCCAGGGCCGTGTGTGGGCGGGAGCGGATGCGAAGCGACTTGGGCTCGTCGATCAGTTGGGCTCATTCAATGATGCCGTGAAAGCGGCCGCGCGCCGCGCCAAGCTCACGAGCTACAATGTGCACTTCATTGAGCCCGAGCTTACTTGGCCGGAGCAGCTGGCGATGCAGTTGAAATCGAGCGTCGCGCGGCTCGTTCTCAGCAGCAACGGCAGCGTGCGCGAGCTTGCGCGGGTCGTCGGTCAGTTCGATCCGCTGGCGCGCGAAGTGGAGTTACTGAGCCATTTCACGACACCCAACCGGCTCTACGCCTATTGCTTCTGCGGTGTGCCCTGAGTCTTGAGGCTGCCGACCAGGATCGAAACTTCGAATCGTAGCGGCGGCGCGGGTTGATGCAAACAAGGGCTGTTTTGTGCTGCCTGCTCGCAAAGCGGCTCCACTGATCATCGACGTGCAGAAGGCGATCGACGCCGCCTACCACGCCGCCGATGCAGCGCGGAATAATCCCGCCGCCGAATCTAACAGCACTCGACTCCTTGCAGTTTGGCGCAGCAAGTATTGGCCGATCATTCACCTTCGTCATGACTCCACAGTCGCGGACTCCCGCGTACCGGCGAGGTCAAATCGGCAATCAGTTCAAGGGCGAAACCGCGCCGCAGCCGGGCGAGATGATCATTCCGAAACGGGCCAACAGTGCCTTCATCGCTGCCGATCTTGAGCGCGATCTGCGCACTTCGGGTTTGGAGACGCTCGTGGTCGCCGGCGTCAGCACCAATAATTCGGTTGAGGTAACCGTGCGGATGGCCGGAAACCTCGGTTTTCAGACGTAGCTTGTCGCGAATCCATGCTTCACCTTCGCGCGCAGGGATTTTAGTGGGCGCCTGTGTACCGCGGCCGAAGCGCATTCCATGTCGCTCGCCAACCTATATGAGCAAGACTGCACAGTGGGCAAGACGGCAGCGGCGCTCAATTAATAGATAACTGCGGCGCTTGTGAGCGCGCTAATCCGCGGCACCGGACTACGTTTTCGTTCGGCTGTCACGCACCCGTACCGCTCTCAATTTAGTCAGAAGGGCAAGGGGCGCTCGTTTTATCTTCTGCAGGATTCTTTTGGGTGGCAAGGTGCTGCGCTGTGTTGGCAATACCTGATTCAGGTCCTGCCACTCAAAGTGAGGCAAAGCGCGCCGCTTCGCGATAATGACTAGTCGCCGAGCAAGTGCAAGGCAATTTCACGATCATGCTGGCCGCGCCGATGCTCGAACAGGTAAATTCCCTGCCACGTGCCAAGCGCAAGTTTGCGCTCTATAAGTGGAATTGAAAGCTGCACCTGAGTGAGCGCAGTCCTCAGATGAGCCGGCATGTCATCGGGCCCTTCGTTGTCGTGGGCGTAGCGTCCTGGGTCTTCGGGCGCGATATGTTCGAAGAAGGCTTCCAGGTCGGCCCGCACCTGCGGCGCCGCGTTCTCCTGGATCAGTAATGATGCGGAGGTGTGCCTGCAGAAAACGGTGAGGAGTCCGTTTGCGAAGGCCTGCGCAGCGACCCAAGAGCGGATCAAAGCCGTTATGTCGATCAATCCGCGGTGGTTACTGCGCACCTTGAGAATATGCGTCGATTGTCGCACGAGGACCTTTTAATGACGAGGTAGCGCCAACGCTTCCGCCGAGCCGGCCCGCGCGTCATGTGACACAGCTGCCGCCCTCACTATAAAGCAAAAGTTTTCGACGAGGGCGCTGCCCGCAATCGCCGGCGAACGGCGCACCCATTCGTGCGTTAATGGAGGATGAAAAGTTCATGGCTCTCCCGCCGCGCACTGAAATGGGTGCGAAGATCGCTGGCAGTCTTTTTCATAGTCCTCGCGGCGCTCATCAGCGCCGTCGCCTTCGTGGACGCGAACCATTTCCGTGGTCCTCTGGCGCGCTTCATCGCCGCGCGCACCGGACGCGAGATCCGCATCGACGGTTCCCTCACGACGCACCTCTTGTCATTCAGACCCCGGGTGATTGCCGAACGCGTGGCAGTCGGCAACCCGCAGTGGATGCCGCGTGGCCCCACGGCGCAAGTCGGCAGGCTGTCGCTGACGTTTGAACTGTTACCGCTTCTCTCTCACTCCTTCGTCATCGATAGACTTGAAATGGAGGCAGCGACGCTGCATTTCGCACGCGATGCGGACGGTCGCGCCAACTGGCAGACACATGATCCGAGTAAACGCACGGGCAACGGTCCGCCGCTCATCCATAGCTTGTATATACCTAAAGCCCACGTCGAGCTCGACGACGCCCGGCAACACCTTAAGTTCAACGGCACGATCTCCGCACAGGACGCTCCCGCTGCAGCGGGAAAGCAGCCGTTGCGGATCGAAGGCGCAGGGGATCTGAACGCGCGAGCCACGACTTTTGTGATCGACGGCGATCCGCTCGCAACCGTCGAGCGCGGACAGCCCTATCATTTTGCCTTTGATGAACGATCGAGCGGCTCGCATTTGAGCGGCCGCGGCGCTCTGCCACGGCCGTTCGACTATCACGCGCTCGAGACGTCGTTCGAGGCCCAGGGCGAGGATTTGAAGGATCTGTACTTTCTCACCGGTGTGACCCTGCCTAATACGGGGGCTATCGCCTCTCCGGCAAACTCGTGCGTGAGGGCACGCATTTCCAGTTCAGTGATGTCGTCGCGACCTCGGGTCACAGCGATATGCAGGGCGCTGTTGCGATTGAGATCTCGAGCGGCCGGCCGAAGCTTGACGCCGAACTGCATTCGCAGTTGCTGCGTTTGGCGGACGTTGGCGCGCGGGCGGCAGGCCGGGCTGAGCCGCCAGCAGCAAAGCCGCTGCTGCTGCCCGATACGGCGCTGCGCCTCACCGGCATACGCCGCAACGACTCCGTCGTGAATTTCCGTGCTGCTGTAGTAGAAGCGGGTCCCGTGACTCTGCATGCTGTGGCGGCGCAGGTGACGATCGACCACGGCGTACTTGCAGTGTCCCCGCTGTCGGCCGCTTTGCCTGCGGGCCGGATCAGCGGCCGCGTCAAATTCGATGCGACGCATGAGGTACCAACAGCCGATGTCGACCTCCGGGTCGCCGACCTGCATCTCGAGCAGTTCGATCGCAAGGGCAAAGGCGAGCCGCCGTTCGATGGGGTGCTGCAGGCGCGGCTCACGGTCACCGGGTCTGGGCGTTCGGTCCATGAGCTCGGCTCCACCGCGAACGGTACGGTGACGGCGGTGCTGCCGCACGGCGCGATTCGTGCCTCGTTTGCAGAGCTCACCGGCATTGATGTCTCACGGGCCCTGGGCCTCATGCTCACAAAGAATCGAAAAGAGACGCCTGTGCGCTGCGGGGTCGCGAGCTTCAAGATTCACGACGGCACGCTGACCGAGCAGACCCTGGTGCTCGACACCGAGTCGGTTCTCATCACCGGCAAGGGCGACATTCATCTCGACTCCGAGGCACTTGATCTTGCGATCCGTGGTCAGCCGAAGAGCTGGCGCCTCGTGCGATTGCGTGCTCCGGTGCTGGTCCGCGGTACGCTCGCGCATCCGTCCATCGGCCTTGAGGCGCGCCATTCGCTGCTGCAGGCGGGCGAGGCCGTAGCCCTCGGCATCGTGCTGACGCCGCTTGCCGCGTTGCTGGCGTTCGTCGACCCGGGCCTTGCCAAGGATGCAGACTGCGCAGCGTTGATGGCTGAAACCAAGGCGGACGGCTCGCGCGGGAGCGCGGCCGCGCCAGCACACTAAGCTCGCTTGCGCATTATCAGCCGCAAACTTGTTACCACTCAGAGGTCGGGCATCGGCTCATGGGTATGGCGGCCATAACGTCGTTCGAGTCATGCTGGGTGCAGCCATTTCCGGCCGCGTTCCATCCCTGCGGGTGCCATTGCTGTACAACAGCGTTATGAGTACCGGCGTGGCTAAAGGAGAGTTAAGCTAAGCGCCAGCATGCAACAGATTTCCAAGAATCGCGTGCTGGCAGGGAGTCCAATTACGGATGCCGCGTGCGCGGCTTCCGCCTGGCCAATGCGAGTTGAAGCGCGAGCCGCCGTGCGTGTGCGATGTATCGGTACTGGCAATTGAGGAACAACAAGTAAATCGTCGCCGCGACTGAAACCTCATCGTCTGCATTAACGCCCGAGGATGGTCTAGGGTTTAAG
>DAITPA010000033.1:0-19630 GCA_036833805.1 Steroidobacteraceae bacterium
CCGCTGCCAGCACAAAAGCTGCGGTCGCGCCGGCAAGGTCAACCGCGGCAGAGCCGCCGCGCCGGAGCGTACCGAGAACGACCACGACGACGACAACGACCGCTCTGCGGCGGCACGGCAATGAAAGAATGATCATCGGGATGATCAGCGCGGCGGTTCTGATGCTGCTTCTCGTGATTTCGATCGCGACCGTCCGCAGCATCGCAGGTCCGATACGCAAATTCATGGCAACCACCGCACGCCTTGCGAGCGGCGACGCCGATGCGCGCGTAGCGCGCGGTGGCCTCAAGGAACTCGACGGACTCGCGCTGTCTTTCAATCAGATGGCGGACAAGCTCGCCACGGCACAGGCGACGACGCTTGAGTATCAGGGGCAACTCGAGGCGCGTGTCGACGAGCGCACGCGCCAATTGCAGCATCTTGCCGAACATGATCCTCTGACTGGCTTGCCCAACCGGCGGCAGCTGCTGTCGTACTTAAATATTTCGCTCAAGAACGCGGCACGCGACGGCACGCTGGTCGGCGTGTTGTTTCTCGATCTCGACAACTTCAAGAACATCAACGACAGCATGGGACATGCGTTCGGAGATCTCGTCCTGCAGGGCATCGCCGAGCGCCTGCGGCAGGCGACGAAGCTTGGCGGATTCGCGGCACGTCTCGGCGGCGATGAATTCACGGTTATCTTGGAGCGGGCTGGCAGTGTGGAAGAAATCGCGCGGGCCGGCGGCGCAATCGTATGCGCGTTCCAGGAACCGCTCATTATCCAGGAACGCGAGCTCCTCATCAGCGTCAGCGTCGGAGCCAGCGTCTATCCGAACGACGAACTCGACGCAGGAGCCCTGTTACGTGCCGCGGATGCGGCATTGTTCCACGCCAAGAGCCTCGGCCGTAGCCGTCTGAGCATGTTCCGCGCAGAGCTCCTCGAAGCGGCCGCGCTGAAATTCCGTATCGAACAGGAATTACGGCGGGCAGTGGATCGCGGCGAATTCGAACTGCTTTTCCAGCCCGAAGTGAACTTCAACGCGCTCGGCACGAACCTGGTCGAGGCATTGCTGCGCTGGCGCCTGCCGGACGGCCGGCACGTCTCGCCTGCAGACTTTCTTGCGGTCGCCGAAGAGTCCGGGCTCATCATGAACATCAGCGAGTGGGTGTTGCGCTCCGCGATTCAGTGCGCATCCAACTGGCACAGAGGGCCGTGGCCCGAGGTGCGTGTCGCGATCAACACGTCGGCGCGTCAGCTTCTGGATCCGCGCTTTGTCGAGCGTTTGGCCACGCTACTGACGGAATATGCGCTACCGGCGCGCTGCATCGAAATTGAGCTCACTGAAAACGTGCTGCAGACCGGACCTGCAACGATTGAGACACTTCGACAGCTGCGTGCGCTAGGCGTCGCCATCGCACTCGACGATTTTGGCACCGGGTACTCATCGCTAGCCTCGCTCGAGCAACTGCCTTTGACACGCGTCAAGCTCGATCGAAGCCTGATCCAGAGCATTGATACAAGTGATCGCTCGCTCGCGATCGCCCGCGCGATTGTCGGCCTGTGCGGCAGTCTTGGGCTCGAAGTGACCGCTGAAGGTGTCGAGCGACCGGAGCAGCTTGCGCTACTGCTTGCCTATCCGTCGATCTGTCTGCAGGGATACTTGATATGCGAGCCCGTGGCGGCCGATTCGGTGCAGCGTGTGGTAGCGGATATGCCGAACCTGCTGCAATCGCTCCTCCTCACGATGCCGCCGAATAAAGCCCTGACGCGTGCAGAAAATGCGCGCCTTGCGCGCGCGCGCGCCGCGGGCTGATGCCTGCCGCGCGCGGCGGATTACAGCATTGAAGTTGAGCAATCCGCTGGCGGGTCGCAACGCCCTTGGGCTCCATAGTTAGGGATCCTTACCGCTACGGCGGCGCGTCGATTGCTGCAAATCAGCCAGACTTTTGCCGTACCAGACATAGTGTCAGCCGCGCGAGAAAGCTCGCGCTGTGCGTGTGCGTGGGAACCATATGGGGTTACCCGGAGTTAAAGAGCGCACGTGCACGGAGTTCCTATGGAAGATGCATCAGGGGGAGCGGGCAGCGGCCTGGGGGGAGCCTTGGCGCAACCCTGGGAGATCATGGCCGCCCTAACCCATCAGTCGAGCCCGAGCTTCCCGCGCTCGCCCCACAACGGGCCGCACGGCTCCAAGCCGTGGTGGACGGCTGATGAAAACCCAGCAACCCCGCCGAGCTGAAAGCTTGAGGCGGACTGCAACGTGAGGCATCGCAGTTGACATATTCAAGCACCGGCGATGGGATTATCGTAACTGACGAGTCCGGGTGCGTGACGTTCATGAACCGGATCGCCGCGGAGCTGACCGGACGCGGCACGACAGCCACGCGCGAACGCCCGTTGGCGGAAGTCTTGCCCACTAGCAATCAGCGTATCGGCGAACCTTTGCAGGACCCATTCACCCGCTTCGTTGCCAACAAGGCCGAGCTGGAGCTCGCAAGTCAGCGCATCCTGCTGCGCGCTGATGGAACTTCAATAACGATTGATGAAAACGCCACGCCAATGCGCCGCGCCGATGGCACGCTTGCGGGAGTTGTTGTGAGCTTTCGAGAAAGCAACGCGCGCCAAGCGGCCAACGCAGAGCTGCAGGCGGATCAGCGCAAGGATGACTTTTTTGCAATTCTTGCCCATGAGCTGCGCAATCCGCTTGCACCCATTCGCAATGCGCTGCAGATCATGCAGGTTGTGCAGGACGACGGCGCAACGACGTCCGCCGCACGCGTGATCATCGAGCGGCAATTAAAGCATCTCACGCGTCTGATCGATGACCTGCTCGATATGTCGCGGATTACGCAGGGCACGTTTGAGCTTTCCAAAGAGCGCACAGCATTGAGCGATATAATTCACTTGGCGCTCGACATTGCACGACCGCAGCTCGAGGGCAAGCAGCACCCTTTGCAGATCGAGTTGGCCTCCGAGGAGATCTACTTCATGGCCGATGCCAATCGGCTCGCGCAGGCGATTGCAAATTTGCTGCACAACGCCTCCAAGTACTCATCCGCAGGAACACCCATTCGCGTGATCGCGAGCGGTACGCCAGAGAAGATCATCGTTAGGGTGATCGATCAGGGAGTCGGCATTCCAGCCGACATGTTCGAGCACATATTTGATCTCTATGGACAGGTCGAGCCCCTCGAAGACGGCACACACGATGGGCTTGGCATTGGCCTGACCCTCGTCAAACGCATCATCGAGCTGCACGGCGGTACGGCGAGCGCCGCGAGCGCCGGGGAGGGATGCGGCAGCGAATTTACTGTGCACCTGCCACGGGAAAAGGATGCCGGTGCCAGCATCGCTCCGCCGCCCCCATCGCCGTCCTCAGCAATACAAAGGCTGCGCATTCTGGTCGCCGATGACAATCGTGATGCAGCGCACACGCTTGCGATGCTGCTGCGACTCGACGGTCACGAGGTCCGCGCGGTGCACGACGGCGTAGAAGCGCTCGCGGCCGGCGACGGCTTTGAGCCGCAGCTCGTACTCCTCGATATTGGCATGCCACTGCTTGATGGCTATGAGACCGCACGCCAAATTCAGGCGCGGCCGTGGGGAAAGCACGCGCATTTGGTCGCGCTCACCGGCTGGGGCCTCGAGGCAGATCGACGTCGGGCTATGGCCGCCGGCTTCCACGATCACCTCGTGAAGCCGGCAGAGCCAGATGCCCTGAAGGCCGTGATCGAGCGCGTAGTCGTGTCGGGCGAGCGTTCCAGGCCACATTAGCGCCGCGCTTATTGTTCGGCGCGACATTTACCCAACGGTTGAGCTAGCTACCTTTTGGTACTGGTTCTTCTGTTGACATGCTGCGCACTGTTGGGCACACCGTAGCCGCCGCCTCCGGGTGTTTCCACGACGAGCCTATCGCCCGCGCGCAGATCTTTCTGGTCTATGCCGGCTAATGGCTCGATCGATCCATCTGCGCGTTCAATCCATTGCCGGCCGAGCGCACCGCTGGCGCCGCCAAAAAGTCCGTGCGGGGGCACGTTGCGCCTTGATGAAACGAGGATGACTGTCATCGGCTCGTCAAAGCGTATTCTCCTCAGCACGCCATTGCCGCCGCGAGTGTTGCCGTCGCCTCCCGATCCACGGCGGATGGCAAAGTCTTCCAGACGCACCGGATAGCGCAGCTCCAGAACCTCCGGATCGGTAATGCGCGTATTCGTCATATGCGTGTGCACGGCAGATGCGCCGGCAAACTGCGGGCCAGCCCCCGCGCCACCGCAGATGGTTTCGTAGTACTGGCGACGTTCGTCGCCGAACAGGAGATTATTCATGGTTGCCTGTGAGCATGCACAGACTCCCAAGGCGCCGAATAGAGCATTGCATGCCGCCTGGCTGACCTCGGTATTGCCGGCGACCACGGCGCTGCCGGGTTTTGGCGAGAGAAATGTCCCCGCGGGCAGCACAATAGTGATCGGACGCAGGCAGCCATCGTTGAGCGGAATATCCTTTCCCACAAGACAGCGAAATACAAAAAGCACCACGGCGTGGACGACCGCAGGTGGCGCATTGAAATTACCGGCGTGCTGCGCTCCGGTGCCGGTGAAATCAATTGTGGCGGCACGCGCTTGGTGATCGATGCTCACGGCCACCCGCAACGGCGAGCCGTCGTCCATCAGGTAGTCGAACGCACCATCTTTAAGGACTCCGATTGCGCAGCGAACGCTCTCCTCACCATTGTCCATGACGTGCCGCATGTAGGCCGCGACGACCTCGCTGCCGTAGCGCGCGGCAAGTTTCTTAAGTTCGCGTACTCCACACGTATTGGCGGCGATCTGCGCCTTGATGTCGGCGACATTCATGTCGGGATTACGCGCCGGATATGGCGCGCGCGTCAGAAGTTCGCGAAACTGTGTCTCGTGGAACGAGCCTGCCGCGACGAGCAGGAAATCATCAATGACGACGCCCTCCTCGATGAGCCGCTTTGAGTGGGGCGGCGTAGAGCCGGGCGTCGTGCCGCCTATGTCGGCGTGATGGCCACGATTGCCAACAAAGAACAATATGCTAGTGCCCGCGTCGTCAAACACCGGTGTAACAACCGTAAGATCCGGCAGGTGCGTTCCGCCGTTGAAGGGGTTGTTGAGCACGACGACATCGCCCTGCTGCAAGGTCGCGCCACGGCTTCTGATCACGCTCTGAACGCTCTCGCCCATCGCGCCAAGATGCACCGGCACGTGCGGGGCATTTGCGATCAGATGTCCTGCTGAGTCGAAGATCGCACAGGAAAAGTCGAGCCGCTCGCGTATGTTGACGCTGGTAGAAGTGTTCTGCAGCACTGCTCCCATCTGCTCGGCGACATGCATGAAGAGATTGTTGAACAATTCGAGAAGCACTGGGTCGGCCCGGTGCAGATCGAGCTTGCTGGGCTCGTCATGTATGCCCGTGTGCCGCAGGATGAGGTGGCCAAAGGCGTTCACCGCGGCGCACCAGCCCGATTCAATCACCGTAGTTGCGATCGTTTCCGTGATCAATGCCGGTCCGGCGATCTTGTCGTCAGGATAAAGCGCCGCGCGCTCGTATATCGGCGCGCGCAAGGCTCGCCCGCGGCTCCAGAGATCAACTTCGTCAATCGGCTGCGGACTGCCGCTGCGGCGGCGCGGCTGTGGGGCGTCCGCGGCCGGCGCACTCACCGCTGTCACCTCGACAGCGAGCAGCGCAACACGGATGTCGCGTTCTGGTGTTGCAAAGCCGAAGCGCAGCCGGTGCGCGACGGTGAACGCGGCCTGCATCTCGCCCCATGAGGTAAGCGGCACGGGCAGAGCGGAATCGGCGCCCGCGTATTGCAGATGCACCTGACACTGCGCCGTAATCCTTCCAGCCGCAACGCCGTGCTCAATGAGCGCGTCGCGCGCTTGCGTCTCGAGTCGTTGCGCAATCTCCGCAAGATGAGACATCACCAGAGGATCGAACGGCCGTTCAATGGCTCGCTCGCGCTGCAGGCTCTGATCCGCAAGACCCATTCCGTACGCCGACAGCACTCCCGCCAAAGGATGAATCAATATATTCTGCATGCCGAGCTCCTCGGCAACGAGACACGCGTGTTGACCCGCCGCGCCGCCAAAGCAGTGCAGTGCGAATTCGCTGACATCGTGGCCCTTCTCGAGTGACACCTGCTTGATTGCGTTTGCCATGTGGGAAACGGCGACGCGCAGAAAGCCGGCGGCTATCGCCCGCGGATCGCGTGCCGTTTCACTCTGGCGGCCGATGTCAGCGCCGAGCGCGGCAAAACGTTCGCGCACGAGCGCGCCATCGATCGGCAAGTCGCCGCTGGCACCAAAGATATGCGGGAAATGCCGCGGCTGAATCTTGCCCACACAGACGTTGGCATCGGTCACGGTCAGAGGACCGCCGCGCCGATAGCACGCCGGGCCGGGATCGGCGCCGGCGCTCTCGGGACCGACGCGAAAGCGTGCGCCGTCAAAGCGCAGAATCGAGCCGCCGCCGGCCGCCACGCTGTGAATCGCCATCATCGGCGCACGCACCCGCACTGCCGCGATCTCGGCATCGAAGCTGCGCTCGAACGCGCCGGCATACACGGCGACGTCGGTCGAGGTACCACCCATATCGAAGCTAATGATGCGGCTCAATCCCGCCTGCGCCGCGGTACGCGCGGCGCCAACGATGCCCCCCGCCGGGCCGGACCATATCGCGTCTTTGCCCTGAAAGGCGGCAGCGTCCACGAGTCCGCCGTTTGATTGCATGAATAGGAGTCGCGTGCCCGCAAGCTCCGCGGCGAACGCGTCGACGTAGCGACGCAGCACGGGCGACAGGTAGGCGTCGACAACGGTAGTCGCCGCGCGCGGCACGAGCCCCAAGAGGGGGCTCACCTCGTGGCTCGCCGATACACGCTCGAACCCTGCTTGACGCGCGAGCAGCGCGAGTTCGCGCTCGTGCGCGGGAAATTGCCAGGCATGGATCAGCGCAATCGCGCATGACTCAACTCCCGCCGCGCGGGCGCGTCGGAAGGCGGCGCGCGCCGCCTCAACGTCGAGCGGCTCGATCTCAACGCCTTGCGCCGTAACACGGGCGCAAGTCTCGAAAACTTCAGTGTAAAGCTGCTTCGGCAGGCGAATGTCAAGGTCGAAGAGTCGCGGCCGCGCCTGCGTGCCGATCGTCAGTAGATCCGCAAAGCCGCGGTTCACGACCAGCAGAGTACGCGCGCCTTTGCGCTCAAGAAGCGCGTTGGTCGCAACCGTGGTCCCCATTTTTATGACGTCGACGACGCCGACGGGAATTCGTTCCTGCGGCAAGAGACCCAGCGCGCGCTTGATTCCGGCCAGCGCTGCGTCGCGATAGCGCTCCGGGTTCTCGCTCAAAAGCTTGTGCGTCGTGAGCGCCCCATCGGGCGCGACCGCCACGATATCCGTGAACGTGCCGCCGCGGTCGATCCAGAACTGCCACCCCATCTGTGCGCCCCGATACACAAATTCAATGTTGCTAGAGTAAAGCGCATGGTGCAGGCACTCATCATGCTGGAGCAACCGTGACCGTAAAGCGCGGCCTGCTTGCAACAGACGCCGTCGCGTTAATTTAGCCGCCCTGCGATGCTCGTATTATCCGGTGTTCTGATCGTTATTCTCGGCTTCGCAATGCGGCTGAACCCCTTGGTCGTGGTCGCAGTCGCCGGGGTCGTCACCGGCATCGCCGGCGGATCAGGCCGTGCGCAGATCCTCGACAATCCGGCCCATCTGCTGCACTTCCAATTCGTGCGGATCGTCCCGCCACTTCTCCTCAAGCGCGCTCGCATACCACTCGCGCATCGACTTAAGACCCAGCAGGCGCGCCGAGTATGCCGCAGCAGTGGCGTCGAGCTTGAGGCCGTAGCTCTGCACGCGAAACGCAACCGGAGTAAAGAAGGCATCGACGGCCGTAAAACGTTCGCCCGCGAGGAACGGACCACCAAAGCGACTCAAGCCGTCGTTCCAGATTGCGCCGACCCGAGCGGCATCCCGCGCCAGGCCCGCGCCTATTTTATTGAGCCGCACCCGGATACCACAGCTCATCGAACAGCAGTGGCGCAGCTCGCTAAAGCCGGAGTGCATCTCAGCCGTCGCGCAGCGCGCCCAGGCGCGAGTAGCTGCGTCCGATGGCCATACGGTGTCGTGCCGCTCCGCGAGATATTCGGCAATCGCGAGCGAGTCCCATACCGCGATTTCACCATCGACCAGGCATGGAACCTTACCGCTCGCTGAAATCCTGTCGTAGCCTTTCCAACTCGACGCCTGTCCGAACGGCAGCAAATGCTCATGGAACGGAAGCTCAAGTTCCCGCAGCAGCGCCCAGGCGCGCAAGGACCAGGACGAATAGTTCTTATTGGCAATATAGAGTTCGTACATCGGTCGCTCCTCACGCTCTAGCTTCGCTTTGCGCAAATGATACGGGTGCGCTGCGGCCATTCCAAAGACATTCGGACGCTGGCGCGGATGCTCGGTGTCAATTGAGCGCCGTTCGCAAGCCCAGGCGGATTTTGCGGCGCTCTGATTTATGGGTAATAATCAAGGCCGATGCGTCGTTTTTCGGAGGTTCGTCCGTGGTACAAACGCATGGCTTGAGTCACATCGCTCTTGCAGTAAAAGATCCTGACCGATCGTTGCGCTTTTATGCAGCGGTGTTTGGTGTTCGCGAGTACTTTCGCGATGCCGGCACGATTCAGGTTCTGGGTCCGGGGCCACACGACGTCATTGCCTTTGAAAGACGCCCGGCTGATGCTGGCGCGCCTGGCGGAATCATTCATTTTGGCTTCCGACTGGTACGGCCGGAGGATATCGACAGTGCCGTTGCCGCGGTAGTTGAAGCCGGCGGCACGGTGACTTCTAAGGGCGAATTTGCGCCAGGCTCGCCGTACGCGTTCGTCAAAGATCCGGACGGCTATGAACTCGAAATCTGGTTCGAGTAAGAAAGCCACGGCAACTTTCCGCGATCAGTCTTCGAGCATCGTCTACTTTCCGAGAGTACCTTCATCGATATGATCGAGCGTGCCCGCTATTTGCCGCGTGAGGCCTACACCTCCATGCCGTGGCGCAACGGCACGGGCGTCACGCGCGAGATCGTGCGCGAGCCTGCGCAGGGGGAAAGTTTCGCGTGGCGTCTGAGCCTTGCGACCATAGGTGCGAGCGGGCCGTTTTCTTCATACCCGGGATACGAACGTGCGGTCGCGCTCGTCGACGGCCGCGGCTTTCGCCTCAATATTAAAGATACGCGCACCCAGGTACTTTCCGCTCGCGGTGAACATACTCTCTTCCCGGGCGGCGCCGATACCGCCTGCGAGCTCCTCGACGGGCCGTGCACGGATCTAAGTCTCATGGTGCGCGCACCCGGCCGAATAAATGCGGTAGCGCGGCTTCGCGTCGGCGCCGAACTGACAGTCCCCGCTGCCGCCGGGATGCTGCACGCCCTGTTCGTCTTGCATGGCGCTATCGAGTGTCGCGCGCTTGAGTCTTCGCTCCCCGGGTTCGCGCCTGCCGCACATCCGCAAACACTTGACTTCAATGACACGCTCCTCATCCACGGCCGCGCGGACTTCTGGTCTCTAAGGCAGGCCTCGAGTGACACTGCCGAGTTGCTCGTATTCGAATTCACACCCAACGCGCCGTGATCGCGGCCGCTGTCCTCCTGGCTGCGGGCCCGAGCGTCGCAAACGACTTCGTGATCCATGCGGGTACGCTGCTCGATGGCATCACCGCGACGGCGCAGCGGCACGTGTCGATACTCGTGCATGATGACAAAATCGTCGCGCCGCAGCTGCGCTGCCGCTGACGGCTACGTCCGGCACCGTCGATTGATCGCCGCGCGCGTCTGCACGCAACCCCGCCGCTTCTATAACAGGCGGATCGCGATCGCGCCGCAAGCTATGAGCGCTGTCGCCACATAGCGCCGTATGCCGGCACGCTCTTTCAATATGAGCACCGCAATGGCCATGCCAAAGACCATGGAGGTTTCACGCAGCGCCGCCACCACCGCGATCGGCACTTGCGTCATCGCCCACAGCGCGATTTCGTAGGAAATGAGTACCGCCGCGCCGCCCATGAACGCCGAACGAAGCCGGCCCTTCGCGTAGCTGCAGAGCTCCTTGCGCCGCGTGAGCATCGCCGCAACCACGAGCATGAGAGCCGAGACTTCAAAGATCCATATCGTATAGGAGGCTGGGGCCCCGGACTTACGCACGCCGATACCGTCGACTGTTGTGTACGCTGCAATGATCACCGCATTCGACAAGCCGTATTTCATCACCGCGCTGTTTGCACCGACGCGGCTGCTCGCCTCCCAGGCAAGGCCGATCACGCCGCTGCAGATGAGGGCAACACCCAGCCATCTGCCGAGCGAGAGCGCCTCACCGATCACCGGGCCGCTCACAAGCGACACGAGCAGCGGCGCCGTGCCGCGCATCAATGGATACGCGTGGCCGAAATCGCCGGCGCGGAACGCGGCCGCGAGGAGTTTGTAGTAGATGACCTGCAGAAGCGCCGAGGCCCCTATATAGACCCAGCTCGCAGGCGCGGGTTGCGACAGGAATGGCAACGGAAAAAGGGCAAGCAAGGCCGCGCCGCATGCCACCAGCACCGCATGCAGATACTTATCCGAGGCGCCCTTTACGCTCGCGTTCCAGCTTGCACTCAGCAGTGCCGCCAACAGGATCAGGGTGAAAACCGCTCCGGACACAAGCTACTCGCCAAGCACGAAGCAAAGCCGCACGTAGCCAGAGCGACTGCGGATAAATCGGTGGCCTTCCGGCTCGCGTCGTCGTCTGAAACGCGTGGCATTCGGGTAGCGCGCGGACCTCAGTTCCGCGTACGTCCATAACGCGCGACGGCGCGTCCGTTCGGAACGGCACTGCAGGCAAACCTTCATCGTTGAAGAGATCTCCATCCGGCGTGTTGCCCCAGTCGTAACGCACTGCGACGGGCCTTGCACGGCGGCGCTCGAAACAATGACATCTGCGCCATCTACCTGCGCCTGGGGCCAAACGAACTTGCCATCGGCCGATGCCAGCGAAAAGCCGTGGACATAGCCGCCCTTGTCCCTGGCGCGAAGTCCCGTGCCCACATTTGTAAACGTGACTCGTAGACGGCTGCGTTCGATGCGCATCGACTTATACGTCGGTCCGGAATACACGATGTTCTCACCATACACAATTTTCGCGGCGGCCAGCGCCAAGCCATGCGCCATGTCCTGTCTGTTCTTGCGATCAATATCGGTCTCTATGCCGATGTCAATCGCCGTCGCCATGCCCGTGTGCGGCAGTGACCAAGCCATTGACTGCGCCTCGCGCAGCTCCGCCCGGGCCGACTCGGCCGGATCCGCCGACCCGAGCCGTAGCCTGCAAGCGGCACGAACAGAGAAGTAAAGTCATGACCCCATTTTCTGCGCGAGTCTTCGATGCGGGCTGGAAACAAGTATCGATACTGTGCCGCCCGCCCGACATTGCCCTCGCCTTGATAGCAGACGACGCCCATGATGCGATAGGAAGTGCGCGGGGCGCTCATGCCGTTGAACAGCAGCGTCGGCGCCTGCGGAAATCGTGAGCTGAACGCCGTGAGCGGGGCCGGATCGGCCAAGGCGGTGAGATCCGGGCCCGGGCATATGACCAGTCGCCTGCGAGCGCGAGGTGCGCGTGACCGACCTTTGCGTACATCTGCCCCGGCTCACCGAGCATGCCGACATAGCCGTCGCCTGATGCCTATTCTCCCGTCAGGCGCACCGCGATGAGATCTTCGTCGGCGTGAAGGGCAAGCTCTAAGGAATTCACTGGCGGCTGCAGGCTCACGCCTGTCACTCTGGCTTTTGCGGCGCTGACAAGAAGAACAGCCTATCCTCCGGTCACGCGCCGCGCCGTTCGATTCGAGGTTGTGGGCAACATGGCGGACACGCAGAAGATTGATTCCGCCGCTCGCGATGGCGGTCGGGGCGGCACGGGCGACCTGCGCATCAAGCGTATCGCGATCCGCGGCGGCGCCAGCGCCGCATGGATGGCTGCGAGTGTTCTTGCGCGCGCGCTGCCCGGCACTGGCTGCGCTATCACGGTCATCGAGTCAACCAAGATCCGCACCGTCGGCGTCGGCGAGGCGCCGATTCCGCTGATGATCAGCCATTTCGCGCCAGCGGTCGGCCGTGCGAGCGTCAAATCTGCCGAGTCGGTTGTTCGATGACGGGTTTGCGACCACTGCTATGCGGCGTCGAACTCGGCGGATCTAAATGTGTCTGTCTGATTGGCACAGGTCCCGATGACATTGGTGCTCAGGTCAGCGTCCCGACCGGTAGCGATCCTAGTGCGACCCTGGGCCGGATCGAAGAGGTGCTGCGCAACTGGAATGCGGTCTACGGTCCGTTCAGCGCCATCGGGCTCGCGTCATTTGGGCCGCTCGATCTGCGCAAAGATTCCCCGACCTTTGGGCACATTACCTCGACGGTAAAGCCGGGCTGGAGCGGAACCGACGTCGTTGGCCGGCTCACCCGGCACCTCGGCGTGCCGATCGGATTCAACACCGACGTCAACAGTGCGGCGCTTGCCGAGAGCCGCTGGGGGCTCGCGCGCGGACTTTCCGACTTCGCCTACATCACGGTTGGAACCGGAGTGGGAGTGGGTCTCGTCGTCGGCGGAAAGCCTGTGTTCGGCTGCAACCACACTGAGCTCGGCCACATGCGCATCGCCCGCCGGCGCGGGGATGTATGGCCCGGCATTTGCCGCTTCCACGGCGACTGCGTCGAAGGGCTCGCCTCAGGACCTGCCATCGCAGCGCGGGCCGGCGTCTCGGCCGAGGAGATTCCGGATGACAGTTCGGTGTGGGAACTCGTTGCCCACGCGCTCGCGCAGCTCCTGCATACAATCGTGCTCGGCACGGCGCCGCGGTGCATACTTGTCGGCGGCGGCGTCCTCCAGGCTCGCCCGCAAATACTCGGGCGCGTGCGTCGGCTGCTCGTAGAGAGCTTGAACGGCTATCTGGATCTGGAAGACCTCACGGGTGGAATGGACCGCTACGTCGTGGCGCCCGGCTTGGGGGCGCTCGCGGGACCACTTGGTGCGCTGGCGATCGCGGCGGATGCGTATGCCGAGGCGCGCGCGGCACAGGCACGGGTGCCGTGATTGCAGCCGCCTTCACACGCGACGCCCGGCGGGAGTCCATGCGGAAAAAGAGCCAGCGCAGCGAACTGACCGAAGCGACGCGAGCGGCGCGGCCGCAGCTGTCCGCTACCAACCTCGAGCGTGCCGGCGACCACAATCAGCGCGTGACGCTGCAAGCCAGTCGCGCCAATGGAGCCGTCACACGCACCGCGCTTGCGTCGATGACCGCGCTCACGCCCGCTGCGATCGCGAACATCACGAAGCGCTTGCTGAGGGAGCGGATGATTAGCGCGGCGCGACGCCTGCGCGGGGCGTGCGGCCAGCCGGCGACCAAGCTCGTCACCAACGCCGCGAGCTACTTCTCGGTCGGACTCAATATCGACCGCGACCATATCACCGTCGTGCTGCTGGTTTCTGTCGGCAACGTCCGTGCCCGGGCGTCGCGCCGGTCGCGGGCGCGGCAACGTCCGACGATGCGCCGGCAGTCGGGCGCTGCGATCCTGCCATCCGGCGAGCGCTTTCTGCCGACGCGCTTTGCGCTCCTGAAAACGACCTAACCGCAGCACCGACGAGGGGAACGCATGTGAGCAGCAACTCGCCGGAGCATCGCGCAGCTTTTATTGGAGTGACGACGCTCTTTTTTGTGTGGGGCTTCATCACCGCGATGATCGACCCATTGATCCCGGCGGTGCGGGCGATCTTCACCCTGACGACGGCGGAGTCGACGCTCACTCAGTCCGCGTTTTTCCTCTCCTACGCGATCGTGTCATTGCCCGCTGCCGCGCTCGTGGCACGCCGCGGATATGCAGCCTCAATCCTTTACGCCCTGGTCGGTATGTTTGCCGGCTGTATGTTGATGCTAGTCGCGACGCACCTGGCACGCTACACCCTCGTGCTGATCGCGCTCTTTGTGATCGGCGCCGGCATCACGGTGCTGCAGGTTGCCGCCAACCCACTCGCAGCCGCGCTGGGCAACCCGGCGCGCTCCCATTTTCGCCTGACACTGTCACAGGCATTCAATTCTCTCGGCACAGTCGTCGCGCCGTTTTTGGGGGCGATGCTCATGCTGCGCGGCGGCGTCTTCGCAGGAGAGGCGACGCACTCGACGGCCATGCGCGACGCCTCGCTGCGCAACGTCGACTTATCGTTCCTCGTGATCGCGGGGCTCATCGCTATCCTTGCGGTGTTCGTCGCCATCTCGCGGCAGCGGCTATCGGCAGCCGTTCCGCAGGATCGCGCGGCGAACGCCTCGGTGCTGCCGGCGCTGCGCTCGGGCTGGGCTCTGCTTGGAGGTGCGGCGATATTCCTGTACGTCGGTGCGGAAGTCTCCATCGGTAGCGTCATGATATTTTATTTGAACCAGCCGTCCGTGCTAGACCTATCTCTCGCGCGCGCCGGACAGCTCTTGAGTCTGTATTGGCTTGGCGCGATGGTGGGTCGCTTTGCAGGAAGCGCGCTCCTGACGCGTATGCCGGCAGCACACCTGACGCTCGCTGCAACATTAACGGCCGCGCTGCTGTGCGCGATCGTGATGTCCTCAGGCGGCTGGCTGGGAGCTGGCGCCGCAATTGCCATTGGGATTTGCAACTCGATCTTGTTCCCGACCATTTTTACGTTGACGCTTGAGCGCTCAAGCGCGGGACCTGCGGCCACGTCCGGTTTGCTGTGCATGGCGATCGTCGGCGGCGCTGTGCTGCCGCGGATCGCGGGTGCCATTGCCGACCGCAACATTGATGCGGCATTTGCCGTTCCGGCGGTCGCCTATGCGATGATCGCGATATTTGCGTATGCCGCTAAGAATGCACGTCCCTTGCATCTTGGCGCTGCGCGGCCGACACACTGACATGACACAGGAAGAGGAGCCCCTCGTCGAGGCGAGGCTTGCGGCGCTGCGCGGCCGGCTTTTGGAGTGGCTCGTGGGCGCCGCGTATCCGCTGTGGGCACGCCAAGGTATCGATCCTCACAACGGCGGCTTCGTTGAAACGCTCGGCCAGGACGCGCTGCCACGGCGCGACGCGCGCCGAGTACGCGCGCAGCCCCGGCAGGTAAGCGCATTCGCACACGCGACCTCACTCGGCTGGCGCGGTGACGTGCCGGGGATCGTTCGGGCAGGTATGGATTACCTGACGGCGTACTACCGCCGCGGCGACGGTTTCTATCGCACGCTTGTCAGCGCCGATGGCGCAGGTCTCGATGACCGGGCGCTTCTTTACGATCAGGCGTTTGTATTGCTCGGGTTTTCAAAGGCAGCGGTAGTGCTCGATGCGCGCGCGGCGTTCGAACGGCGGGCGCTCGATCTAAGAGACGCGATTGCACGTCATTGGCGCAGCGCAAGCGGAGGCTTTTGCTGCGGGGAAGTGAGCCCCGACCGGCGCGAGTCAAATCCGCACATGCATCTACTGGAAGCCTGTCTTGCCTGGTCGGAAATCGGCAACGATGCCGGTTGGGCGGCCTGGATCGAGGAGATTGCCGACCTTGCGCTTGCGCGCTTCGTACACCCGCAAAGCGGCGCGCTCGGTGAGTCTTTCACTGCCGAATGGGATCGCGCACCGGCAACGGCGGGGCGGATTATCGAGCCGGGACATCAGTTCAAATGGGCGTGGCTGCTGTTGCGCTGCCGCCGCCGGAATGGGCCGGCGAGAGTTGCGCAAGCGTTGCGCCTGATTGCAATCGGTGAGGAGTCGGGTGTGCGCGGTGACGTCGCCGTCAACGCACTACTCGATGATTTCAGCATTCACGATCCGAACGCGCGACTCTGGCCGCAGACCGAACGCCTGAAGAGCACCCTGCTGGCGGCGTCCGTCACGGGCGAGGCGCGTTACCTGACGCTCGCCGCGCAAGCAGCCGCCAGCCTTTTTCCGTATCTGGAAACCGCCGTCGCGGGCCTGTGGTTTGACGTCCAGCTGCCAAACGGCGCGCTTCTCGACCAGCCCTCGCCCGCCAGCACTTTCTATCATCTGGTCGGAGCGATCGCAGCGCTCGATGCCTCGCAACGCGCGCGCTTTTAACCCAAAAACCCAGTCCAATGTCGCCATGACGGCGGCGCGGCTTTCCTCGATAGGCCCCACCTCGACTGCACAAAGTCGCAGGCTCTCTGCGCCGCGGCACGCCGCCTCGAATTCTGCTTCGTTGCACAGCCAGCGCTGCCTACCGTAACCTTTAGGCCCGCCAGCACGGTGCACCGCATGCCGATGAAAACGTCTTTTCCCCTCGTGTTAATCGCTGCGGCTTTTTCCGTGCTTGTGCCGATGAGCGCGGCAGCGCAAACCTCCGACGGCAGGCGCGATGATCTCCTCGACCACCTCAGCGGCGCCTGGAAGCTCGAAGGACAGGTCATGGGCCGCGAAGCGCACCATGAAGTCGAGGCCAAGTGGACGCTCAACCACCGGTTTCTGCAGATTCACGAAAAAACTTCTGCCGCAGCGCCGCGCTCCGAGCACCAATACGAGGCGCTCTGGTTCTTGGGCTACGATCCACTGAGTGAGCGCTACGTAATGCATCTTCTTGACGTATTCGGCGCACGCTTCTCAGAGACGCTCGGCTACGGTGTCGGCGACGGCACTGAGATTCGATTCGTCTTTGAATATCCCGACGGCCCCTTCCATACGACTTATCGCTGGTCCGCAGAGAGTGACAGCTGGCAATGGCTGATGGAGCAAAAAGACAAAGACGGCAAGTGGACGAAGTTTGCCGATCTCAAACTCACGCGATCGCGGCGCTGAAGGACGTTTCGCTGCACTCTTAAGAAGGCAGGGTGGATCGACATGCTCGCAGATCGCTCGGAAAACAAGCTAGTGGTCGATATTCGCGAGTGGCCTGAGTAGCGAAGCAGCTGCAAGGCCATCTTCGGCAGCACGGGCGAAATGCTCAAGGTGCGGCGCTTCGCAGCAACGCAAAGTATCGGGCTCCTGGCGCCACCACACGCCCCACTCCTCTAGTTCGCGACACGGGTGAAGACCAAATCCTCACCTTCGCGACGATCCGCGAAGGCGCTGATCTTGTGGCGAGCGTCACGTCTAAAGATTTTTCGGATGCGCGGCTGGCCGGCAACGAAGAACACGTCGGGCGACTCCGCCAACAGCGCGTGCAGCGCGCCTCCTTCCCGGCCGCCGACCAGATGATTGCCGTCGCGGCGGACTATGTACAGCAGATCTTTCGCCGCGCTGTAACGCCCGACATACTCATCAAGCGCAGTAGACGCGATCGCAACGGCTGGCGGATCCCTGGCAACGACGTAGGTGTGGACCATGGCGAGCCGCCATTCACCCTTTTGATTGAGCCAGGTCTCGGTCATGAGGTATTCGGCGCGCAGCTGTTGGCCGTGATAGTTTTCCCGTTCGTCGTCGCGATGAACCACGAGCGCGGTGTCGCCGTGGACCTGCACGTTGTAGTCAACGATTGAAATATGGCCGGACGCGCCCGGCGCCAGCGGCTGCAGCTCCTGCAGAAACTCGTCGTGACGCAAGATCACGCCGTTCTCATCGACGTAGATGGCGTCGGCAGTAAGGGTTCTGTCCCAGGTTGCGCGATCGCCAGGCGCGGTCGCGTCAAGCAGCGCCTGATCCTTTGCCCGCAGGACCTGTGTAAGTGCGGATGGCGGCGCGGCAATCAGCGCGGCGGAAATCGCTGCAGCGAGAAAGGCAAACATCGATCAGGTTCCGTTTCCGGTGATGCGGTGTCGCGCGATTGTAACGCGCAAGACTTGAGGACGTAATGTGCGCAATGTCGAGGATGGACTTACGGCGCCTTGGATCTAAGGGCGAAGATTCGAGAGCTGTTGCATGCTCGGCTTGCTGCGCGCCCTTGACTACCCTCCGGGGAGGCTTGGTTGCGCAGACACTACTTTCGCTCCGGGTTCGGCGGGATTACCCTGCGCTTGCGGGGCCGGTCTCGAGATGTGCATTGCAGTAACCATTTCCAATGAAAAATCACAGCGCAGTTTTGATTGCATTAGCTCTGCTCGCGACGCCCTCGGCCTATGCGGATACCGTGGTCGTCACTGCGGACCGCATGCTAGACGTGATCGCCGGCCGCGTCGTCGAACGACCACAAGTCACGATCAAAGATGGACGCATCACGAGCGTCACCTCGCAAGCGACACCGGTGGCCGACGACGTGCGCCACGTCGACCTGCCTGGAATGACTCTGCTGCCGGGCCTCATCGACATGCACGTGCACCTTACTTCCGATCCGCTCTTCAGCGGCTATCGGCACCTTGAGTTCACGGACAATTTCTGGACAGTCGTCGGGTGGCGAACGCCAAACGAACGCTCGAGGCAGGCTTCACCACTGTACGCAACGTCGGTTCCGCGAACTTCGACGATGTGGCACTGAAGCAGGGCATCGAGCATGGGTATATACCAGGGCCCCGTATCGTGCCGGCGACCTACGCGATTGGCGCCACCGGCGGACATTGTGATGTCACGAGTCTTCCGCCCTCGATCAGAACTCCAATGACCGCCATCGCGAACGGCCCGGACGAGATGCGCGCCATGGTGCGCAAACTTCGCAAGTACGGCGCAGAGGTCATCAAATTCTGTGGTACGGGAGGGGTGCTTTCGAAGACGGACTCTGCAGGCGCACAACAATACGACCTCACGGAAATGAAGGCGCTCGTGGACGAAGCCCACATGTTGGGACTCAAGGTCGCGGTCCACGCGCATGGCACATCCGGCATCAAGGATGCGATTCGGGCCGGAGTCGACACCATCGAGCACGCAAGCCTTGCCGACGAAGAAGCCTTTGCGCTCGCCAAGCAGCACGGCACCTATTTCTCGATGGATATTTATGATGATGACTACATCCTTGCCGAGGGCGAGAAGAACGGCATGTTCAAAGAGTCGCTGGAAAAGGAGCGCATGCTCGGTCGGCAACAGCGCGAGACATTCCGTGCCGCGCACAAGGCGGGCGTAAAAATGATCTTCGGCACCGACGGCGGCGTCTACCCTAACGGCGATAACGCCAAGCAGTTCGTGACGATGGTGACCTGGGGAATGACGCCTATACAGGCAATCCGAGCCGCCTCGGTTACCGCGGCGGAGGCACTCGGCCGCTCTTCCGATGTCGGTGCCATCGCGGTCGGCCGCTACGGCGATCTCATCGCCGTGACAGGCGATCCGCTCACCGATGTGAGCGTCCTGCAGTCGGTGTCTTTCGTGATGAAGGGCGGAGAGGTCGTGAAGTCGAGCGCTCAGCGTCCCCCACGGTAAAATGTTTTCGGACTCGTAGCCGCAATACAGATATCTTGCCTGAAGGCACAGTAGCGCGAATCGAGTGCGCGGCGGTAGCACCGCAGCCGTCGGTTTTCTCGCAGAAACTGCTGCGCCTAGATGAGGCGGACGTCGTGATGCAAGGACCGGCGTTTTGCAGGTTCACGCCGGCATCGAGCAGCGTCTATCGGCATGACGGCGAGTCCTTTTTTAGGTCTTCCGGCGCGTGCACGCGCCAGCGCCGGTGTCGCTCCCCAACTTCGCCTCTAAAGGCGTGGTCCGCGCCTGCCTCGATATCCATTTAACAAGTACGCCACCACCAGTACG
>DAITPA010000034.1:0-19211 GCA_036833805.1 Steroidobacteraceae bacterium
GGCAAGCTCGAGTTCGCCAACGGCGGCACGGTGTTCCTGGACGAGATTGGCGAGATGCCCGCATCGTTGCAGGCGAAGCTCTTGCGCGTCGTGCAGGAACGCACCGTGGAGAGAATCGGCGGACGTACGCCGATTGCGCTTGACCTGCGGCTCATATGCGCCACGAACCGCGAGCTGGACGCGATCATGGGCAGCGGTGCGTTCCGCGACGATTTGTACTACCGTCTGAGTGAAGTGACGATTCGTGTCCCGCCGCTGCGCGACAGGCAGGGCGACGGTCTCCTGCTCGCGCAATTTATGCTGCAGGAGACGGCACAGCGCTATGGTCGACCGACGAACGGATTCGCACCAGACGCCATCCGCGCCATTCAAGCGCATCGCTGGCCCGGCAATGTGCGCGAGCTTGAAAACCGCATCAAGGGCGCGGTGATCATGGCCGATTCGGCGGTCGTCGGCGCGAGCGATCTTGGCCTTTGCGACCCGGGAGATAACCCGGAGTACCTCAATCTGCGCGCCGCTCGCCAGAGAGCCGAGGTGCAGGCCGTACGGCAGGCTCTTGCCGTGGCACGCGCCAACCTGTCGCAGGCCGCGCAGCTCCTAGGGGTTACGCGCCCGACGCTCTACGATCTGCTGCAGAAATATCGCATTGATGCCACGCAATTCGCGCGCGGCGCCGCAACGACACCTTAAGAGCCGCAGGCGCGCGCCTGTCAGCGCTGTTTGAATTCCTCGGGCGTCAACTGATGGCGCCCGAGGAGCTTGTAGAAGTCGGTACGGTTGCGTTTGGCGAGACGCGCCGCTTGGCTGACGTTGCCGCCGGTGATTTGCAGGATTTGCGACAAATAGCTTCTTGTGAACTCGTCGCGCGCCTCATCAAATGAGGGCAGGCGGCCGGGGCCTCCGCCCAAGGATTGCTGCACGAGCTCGACCGGAATGATCGGGGTCTGCGACAGGGCGACATTCTGCCGCACGACGTTCTGCAGCTGACGAATATTGCCGGGCCAGTCGGCGGTGGCGAGAAGCTCCACGGCCTCCGGCGCATAGATCTTGCGCACGCCGCTTTCCTTCGCGATCTGCGCCAGAAAGTGCGCCACCAGCAGCGGGATGTCCTCGCGGCGTTTATTGAGAGCGGGCATCTCGATGTGTACGACGTTCAACCGGTAGTAGAGGTCCTCGCGAAACTGCCCCTCGGTCATGAGCTGCTGCAGGTCGCGGTGCGTTGCGGAGATCACGCGCACATTGATCGCGATGGGTTCGGTGCTGCCATCGGGGCGAATGGAGTTTTCCTGCAAGACGCGCAAGAGCTTCACCTGCAGTCGCATCGGCATGTCGCCGATCTCATCGAGCATGAGCGTGCTGCCGTCGGCGGAATGAAACAGGCCATAATGCGCGCGGGTTGCGCCGGTGAACGAGCCCTTCTCGTGGCCGAAGAGCTCGGACTCCAAGAGATTCTCTGCCATGGCGCTGCAATTGATGGCGACGAACGGCTTGTTGCGCCGCGGGCTTGCACGGTGAATCGCGCGTGCCAGAAGCTCTTTGCCGGTGCCGCTTTCGCCCGTGATCAGTACCCGGGCGTCGGTGCCCGCGACCATATGCGCCTGGCCGAGCCGCTCTTCCATCACCGAGCTGCGCGTGACGATCTCCGCTCGCCAATCCTCGTCCGAGGCGCTGAAGCCCGAGATTCGCAGTGCCTTTTGCACGTGATCGAGGAGCTCCTGCTTGTCGACGGGCTTCGTGAGAAAGCCGAATGCGCCCATCTGGGTTGCCTGCACGGCGTCGGGGATCGTGCCGTGCGCCGTTAGCAAGATCACCTTAAGGCCCGGCCAGCGATTCTGCAGTTCCTTCAGAAGCCCGATGCCGTCCATCTGGTCCATGCGCAGATCCGAGATCACAAGGTCCGGGCGGAAACGGCCCGCGGCCGCCAGCGCCAACGCGGCGCTTTCCACCGCTTCGACGTCATAGCTCTCGGCGCGCAGCCGGATCGTGAGCAGTCGCAGCAGTCCCGGATCGTCGTCGACAACGAGGATGCGCGCCTTGCTTTTGCCTGTTTGACTCAATGTGTATGTCCTTCCGTATTGGGTTTACGGTCGTTCAAAGATCGTTCGATATTGGTGATCGCATCGAGCTTGGCGCGCGCGTCCTCGAGGTCCTTGCGCAGCTTTGCATTCTCGTCTATCTCGGTCTGCAGATGGCGGTTTGCGGCGTTCAAGCGCTCGCGGTCGGCATGCGCGGCATTGCCCTGCAGGGTGCGATTTTCCGCGGCCTGCGTCAATTGCGCATCAACCTTTTGCAGTTCGAGGTACGCGAAGGCGCGCTCCGCTGCGACCAGCGTCTCGGGCGTTGCCAAAAGCTCGCGCAACAGCCCTTCGGCCTGCGGCAGATTGGTGCCGGCATGCCCGGGCGCTGCAAGCTCAAGCGCGTAGCGCAGTTCGTGGCTCGGCGTCGGCGCGAGCGTGAAGTCGCGCTGCGCCACAGCCAGAATCTCCGCCTGCTGCGCCGGAGGACTTTGCACGAGCTTCTCGAGTGCCTCAACGTGCGATGCCAACAATGTCGCGGAAGCTGCCGCTCGATCGACGAACGGCACGCTATCCTTGCCGTCATTGCGTTCCGCCGGCGTCATCGTGCAAGCCGCAAGGCTCGCGCCCACGAGCCAAGCTGCGACGAGAGCGGTACCGCGTCGCACTTCGAAAGCAGCTCGCCGCGCGCCGCGTACGGTCGGATTGCTACGCGGCATATGCGCGATCCTTGGAATCTGCGCTCGCGGGCAGCGTGCCGCCTGCAGGGCGCATCGGCATCGTGATGCGAAAGTGCGCTCCCGAATAGGTGCCGTCGATGATTTCCACTTTGCCGCCGTGCGCTGCGACGCATTCCAACACCACCGACAAGCCAATTCCGGTGCCCTTTAAGGTCGTGCCCTTGGCTGCCCGACCGGTGTAGAACGCATCGAATATGTGCGCGCGATCTTCGTGAGCAATGCCGCTTCCGCTGTCGGCAACGTCAACCACCAGCTCCTGCCCCGCGGTGTGCGCGCGCAAATGAATGCTGCCGCCCTTGGGAGAGTACTTGACGGCGTTCGACAACAGATTCTCCAGAATGAGCCGCAGTTTGCCGCGGTCGGCCACCAGCGTCACATCCTCGACCTGCACATCGAGCCGTACGCGCTGCGACAAGAGCGTCAGCTGCTGATTCTCCAACACTTGCTTGACCACCGGCCGCAGACGGAATTCACTGGCATCAAGCCCCTGGCTGCTCGTCTGCCAGGCACTGAACGACAGCAGATTTTCGATCATGCGTTGCAGCTTGATGCCGTTCTCGCGCAGGATCCCGGTGACCTCGCGCTGGTTGATATCAAGCTCGCCGACGGCGCCGTCCATGAGTAGCTCAGTGCCTTCGCGAATATTGGCCAACGGCGTCTTCAACTCATGCGACATGTGTCGCAAAAATCGGTTCCGTTCCTGCGCAAGATCCACCAGACGTCCGCGCAGCCATTCCAGCTGTCCGCCGAGGCGCTCAAGGTCGACCGGACCCCATACCTTGATGGGATTCGTGAACGAGCCGCGCCCCAACTCGCTGATGGCCCGGTCGAGCTGCCGCAAGGGCCTGCCGACGGCGAGTGCGAGGCCGAAGATTGCGATCAGGATGACCGGCAGCAAGAAAGCGGCCTGCCATAGCAGGCGGCGGCGAGCCGTCTGCGTCTGCTCCGCAAGCGCCGCCACCTGAGAATCGATCTGTGCGTTGCTCTGTTCGGCGGCGCGATCGGCGAGCGCGCTCATGTCCGCGAAGCTTTGCAACAGCGCTGCAAGCCCGTAGGACGCCTGCGGCATGGTGACGACGGTATGGTCGAGGGTCTGCTGCAGCTTGCCGAGCTCTGCAAGCGTGTGGCGCGCCTCATCGGTGCGCACCTGTCGATTAAGTTGCACGCGTGTGGTCGTCAAACGCGCATCCTGGCCTCGGTAGACCTCGAGGAGCTTCGGGTCATGAAGCACTTGGTACAGACGCGCCGTGCGTTCGAGGGAGCTGATCTGGGCAAACAAATCCTGACTGGCTCGCGCCGCGGTGACACCTTCTACGACCAGCCGCTGACCGCTATCGGCCAATGCCTGGATATGCAGCTCCGCATCGCCGAGCGCAACAATGAGCGGCACGGCGATCAGCGCCAAACCGAGGAGCATTAGCCCGCTCAATGATTTAGGTCGTGCCCATCGCATAACGGCTAGTTTACGGCCTTGTGACCGAAGTGTCCTTCAGGCGCGGCACTTTACGCAGGAGGGCGGCCCGAGCCCAGCGGGCGGCTCACCAGGGTTCGCGTTGCAGGCGCTTTTCCCAGCGCAACGACGTTTGCACGATGGCATCCAGGTCATCAAGACGCGGGCTCCAGCCGAGCACCGCGCGAATCTTCTGTGCACGGGCGACGAGCGTCGGTGGGTCGCCGGCGCGGCGCGGCTGCTCATTCACTTTCACGGGCTGCCCTGCCACGCGCGCAATGCTTGCGAGCACTTCTCTCACGCTGTAACCGTGCCCGTAGCCACAATTGAGGACGATCGATTGACCGGCGGCGCGCAGGTAATCAAGCGCGTTCAAATGCGCCGCGGCGAGGTCCTCTACGTGAATATAGTCGCGCACGCCGGTGCCGTCGGGCGTTGCGTAGTCAGTACCGAAAATCGCGACCTCGCTCCTTTTGCCGACGGCTGCTTCACAGGCGACTTTGATCAGAAGAGTTGCCTTGCGGTTTGATTGGCCAATGCGTCCCTGCGAATCTGAGCCTGCCACATTGAAATAGCGCAGCGCCACGTAGCGCATCGCGGTTGCCAAGGACAAATCCCGCAGCATCCATTCAGATATGAGCTTTGAGGTCCCGTAGGGATTGATCGGCGCGGTGGGCGTCGTCTCCTCGGCAAAGGCCCCGGCGGGGATCCCATAAACCGCCGCAGTAGATGAGAACACGAACTGCTTGATCCCGATTTCCGTGCAGCATTGCAACAGATTCTGCGTCGCACAGGTGTTGTTGCGGTAATACTTGAGCGGATCCGCTACCGACTCGGGAACTATCGTATGCGCTGCAAAGTGCATCACCGTATCAACGCCTTGTTCGCGCAGCACTCGCAGCACCTCGTCCCGGTCGCCGACGTTGCCGACCACGAGCGGACAATCGAGCACCGCCTGCCGAAAGCCGGTCGCGAGATTGTCCAACACGACCACGCGCTCGCCGCGCGCTCGCAACTGTAGAACGACGTGACTACCGATGTAGCCCGCGCCGCCGGTGACTAATATGGTGCCTGGGTTCATGGTCGAACGCCCCCGAAAGCCGCTGCCGAGTAAAAAGCAGATGATACGCAAAAGCCCCCCCATCGATCGGACGCCGTTCTCGGGTCTTACACCCGACGTCGTGCTCGATGCCGCGGCGTCACTGGGATTTGAGGGCGATGGGATCCTGTTTCCGCTCAACAGTTATGAGAACCGGGTGTATCAGCTCGGCCGCGGCGCAGGGGCATTGGTGCTCAAGTTCTATCGTCCGGCGCGCTGGACGGATGCCCAGATCGGCGAGGAGCATGCTTTCGCGGCCGAGCTTGCCGGTGCGGATCTGCCGGTTGCCGCGCCGGTTGCCATTGCGGGAGATACCCTGTTCCGCTTTCGCGACTTCCGCTTCGCGGCATTCCCCTGGCAGCGCGGCCGGGCGCCCGAGCTTGACGCGCCGGACTCACGCGCCATCCTCGGGCGCAGCCTTGCGCGTATCCATCAGGTGGGCGCGGTCCGCGCGTTCGCGGTACGGGCTCGATTCACGATCGAGAGGCTCGGCCGGCAAGCCGCGGCCCAGGTGCTCGCGAGTGAGCTTTTGCCTGAGGCCCTCGAGGATCGGTATGAAGAGGCGACTGGGCAGCTCCTCGAGCGCGTGCAGCAGGAGTTTGATGCCGTTGGAACGCTGTCCGAGCTGCGCATCCATGGGGACTGTCATCTTGGCAACGTGCTGTGGAACGAGCGCGGGCCGGTTTTCGTCGACCTCGACGACTGCGTCACCGGGCCACGCATGCAGGACCTGTGGATGCTGCTTGCCGGGTCTGCGGATGATCAGCACCGCCAATGGGCCGAGCTCATGGAAGGCTATTCGCAGTTTGCAAGCTTCGACGCAAGGGAACTTAGGCTCATCGAACCGCTGCGCGCGCTGCGCATGCTGCACCACGCATCCTGGGTGGCGCATCGGTGGGGCGATCCGGCCTTCCCGCGTGCTTTTCCGTGGTTTGCGCAGGCTCGTTTCTGGGAGGGCCACATCGGCGATCTCATCGAGCAGGCGGGCGCCATCGACGATCCGCCGCTGTTGCGCTTCTGAGGATGTGTTACGGCTCTGTGGACGCTGGCGCCGCTTGGCATACAATCTCGGGCGTTTTCGTGAACCGAGTCCGGGGCATTCGAAAAGACAATGCAAATCTCACGGCGTGATGCATGGGTGGCCGGGGCGCTAGTTGTCATGCTTGCCGCCTTGAGCAGCTGCAGTAAGGCCCAACATGCCGCCCCGAGCGGCGCACATGCCGCCCGGCCGGCTGTGAACAACGGATCCGGCGGTACGGCGTTCGACCTTGCCGACATGGTGAGCGCTGTCAGCTTGGGCAAGGCGTCACCGGACATCGATCTTAAGTTCGCGCTCACGGAGCGGCCCGCCGTGGGCGAGCCTGTCGACATCGATGTCGCACTCATTCCCGGGCACGAGCTCGACCAGGTGTACGCGACCTTCAGCGCAACCGACGGCCTCGAAGTCAGGAAGGGCGGGACGATGCCGAAGGTGGAGCATCCGGAGTCTGGAGCGCCGATTCCCCATACGGTGACGATCGTTCCGCAGCGCGATGGCATCTTCTATATCAGCGCGACCGTGCTCGCCGACTCGGCGGCAACTTCCGTCACCTACAGTTTCTCGATTCCGGTTATCGCCGGTGCCGGCATCACCGCCGCCGGCGCCGCCGCGTCGCCGCCTGCGGCCCGTCCGCAGTGATGCCGCCGCAGGCGCGCTTAACGTAAATCCGGGAGGCGTTTCACGGGGAAACGCCGGTCAGCCTCCTATCATCCATTCTGGATTGGGCTGCATCGTCTTATGTCAAACTCCCCGCAAGCCCGGGCGCACGCCGAGGCCGAGGATTTCAACTCTCCTCGGCCCGAATCAACCGCGAGCGGCGGCGTGTCAGCGGATGCGCTCGCGCCGGCTGACGATCACGCGGACCTGCACCAGCTGTTGCGCACGCAAGTACGGCAGGTGCGACTGCAGGGCGCTGCTGCCACGGCGGAGCTTCACGCGCTTTTGACGCTCGTGAGCGAGCACTATGAAGCGGTCGATGAGGAACGCCGCGGCATCGTCAAAGCGATGCGCCTGATGGCCGATGAGGCGCGGGCCATGGCGCGCGAGGCGCGCCAACAAAGCTCCGAGCACCTGCAGGTCATTCTTGACCACATCAAGGACGTCGTGCTCACCGTCGACGAGGATGGCAGCATCCGCACGTTTAATCCGACCGGAGAGCGGGTATTCGGTTACGACGCGGCCGAAGTCATTGGCCGGCGCATCGACCTCTTGATTCCGCAGATCGCCGAAAACGAAACGATCGTCGAGGCGTTGCAGCGCCTGGCGGCGAACTCGGGCGACACGCTGACCGATCTTGCGGCACGCGAATCCTGGGGCGTGCGTAAGGACGGCAGGATGTTTCCGGCCGAGATTGCGATCAGCCACGCTCCGCTGAGCCGCCGCCAGATGTTTGTCATCTGCTTGCGCGAGGTGACCGAGCGGCACGAAGCCGCGCGGGTGGCCGCCGCAGAGCACGATGTATTCGAGAAGCTCACGGCAAATGCGCCTTTGGCGACCGTACTCGAATCCATCGCGCGTCTTATTGAATCCGGCAGCGCGCGCACGGTCTGTTCGATCAGTGTCCTGACGGAAGACGGCTCGGGTTTCTCAAATATTGTGGCACCACGGCTCTCGCAGCGGCTGCGCGCTGCGCTTTCATGCGTGAAGATTGATATCGGAAGCGGCTCGTGCGCGGCGGCGGTGTATCTCGGGCGCCAGGTGCTGGTCGCCGATCTGGGTACCGATCCTTTCTGGCAGGAGCGGCGCGAGATTGCGCTTGATGCGGGGCTGCGCGCTGCATGGTCGACCCCTATCAAGGCCGCGGGCGGCAAGATATTGGGCGCGCTCGGCGTATACCTTACTGAAGCCGGACTGCCAACGGCGCGCGAAGCGGAGATCAGTGCGCATGCGGCGCAGCTTTCCGGCATCGCAATCGAGCGGCGCCTCGCAGAGGAAGCGTTGCGCAGCAGCGAGGCCAAGTTCCGCGGTCTTTTCGAGGCGATTGCAGAGGGCGTCTATCAAAGCACGCGCGCTGGACGCCTGCTGTCGGTAAATCCGGCGTTCGTGTCGCTGCTCGGTTATTCGAGCGCTCAGGAGCTGTACGCCTTGCCGACCGTCGCAGTTCTGTATTGGAGCCCGGAGGATCGCGCCGAGTTCTGCCGGCGCGTCGAGAACGAAGGCGAGATCCGGGCCAATGAATTCTGCATGCGCCGGCGCGACGGCCAGCAGCTCGTGGTGCTCGAGAATTCCCGTCCGCTGCGCGATGCCGCCGGGCGCATCATCGGCTATGAGGGAACGATCGTTGACATTACCGAGCGCAAGCGCGCCGAGCAGGCCGTGTTCGCCGAGAAGGAGCGCGCACAGGTGACCCTCGCTTCGATTGGCGATGCGGTCATCAGTACCGATGCGGATGGTCGCATCGATTACCTGAACGCCGTCGCGGAGAGCCTCACGGCATGGACCGTTGACGAGGCGCGCGGCCGTCCCATCGGCGATGTGCTGAACCTTGTCAATGAGGTGACGCGCGAACCCATCGAGAATCCTCTGTCGCGTGCGCTCGCGCAGCGCGACGGCACAAGCCCGCTCGATCATTCAGTGCTCATCACCCGCGCCGGCCAGGAAGTCGCTATTCAGGAGTCGGCGGCGCCGATCTGTGACCGGCACGGTGAGGTGATCGGCGCGGTGACCGTGTGTCACGACGTGACCAAGGAGCGGCGCCTAAAACGCGCGCTCTCATATCAGGCGAGCCACGATGCGCTCACGGGCCTCATCAATCGACGCGAATTTGATACCCGCCTGCAAAGCGCGGTGCTCTCCGCCCAGACCGGGGAGGGGTCGCACGCGCTGCTGTACGTCGATCTTGATCAGTTCAAGGTTGTGAATGACACCTGCGGCCACCAGGCCGGCGACCGGCTGCTGCGCGATGTCACGGGCCTCTTGCAGACCCGCGTGCGCGCGGCCGATACGCTCGCGCGCTTGGGCGGAGATGAGTTTGGGATGCTGCTGCAAAGCTGCACGCTCGAGCAGGCAACGCGTATTGCCGAGGCAGTGCGGCAGTCCTTGCACGACTATCGGTTCGTCTGGGGCGCAAGTACGCTGTCCGTCGGGGCGAGTGTCGGCGTCGTTGAGATCAAGCGCGATACCGAAAATGTCGCAAGCGTCATGAGTGCCGCCGATATTGCCTGTTACGCGGCCAAAGAGGGCGGTCGCAACCGCATTCACGTCTACGAGGCGGGCGGGGTATCAAACCGTCACCGCGAGATGCATTGGGTGGCACGCGTCACACGCGCCGCCGAAGAGAACCGCCTGGTGCTCTTCTATCAGCCGATTGTCGCGATCGGCGCGCGGGATCCGCCGAGCTTCCATGAATTGACCGTGCGGCTGCGCGGCGATGACGGTGAGCTTGTGCCGCCGAGCGAGTTTATTCCCGCAGCCGAGCGCTACAACGTCATGTCGGTCATTGACCGCTGGGTTGTTCTACAAGCGGTGGAGCTGTTGCGCGGGCGGCAGCGGCGCGGCGCTCCGCTGCCGACACTTGCGGTCAATCTCTCGGGCACCTCGTTGAACGAGCAGTCCTTCCTCGACTTCACGCTGCAGAATTTGGGAGATGCCAAGATCGCCGCTGCGCTGTGCTTCGAGATCACCGAGACCGCCGCCGTCACGAACCTCGCCGACGCGATTCATTTCATGCGTGAGCTGCAGGCGCGCGGCTGCAGGTTTGCGCTGGATGATTTCGGCAGCGGGATTTCCTCTTTCCTGTATCTGAAGACGCTGCCCGTCGACTTTCTGAAGATCGATGGGCGGTTCATCAGGCACATCGCCTCCGACCCAGTCGATCGGAGCATGGTGGAAGCCATCTGCAAGGTCGGCAAGGCGCTCGGCATCGCAACCGTCGCCGAATCGGTCGAGACGGCGGAGGTACTCGCGGAGCTCGAGCGCATTGGAGTGGATTTCGTGCAAGGCTACCACATGGCGCGTCCGCGCCCGCTCGCTGAGCTCGGTTCCTGAAGCACGCCGACGCCGGGCAGAGCGCGCGATTGGGACCAGGCTTGCGGTACGATGCTGGGTGTCGCTCGAATCACTCGTAGCACCCTGACGGTGACTAACACGCCGGATCCCGAACTTCTGCGCCTGCTTGAGGACGAGCAGCGCGAGCAGCGTTGGAAGCTCTGGGGCACCTATCTATCGGAGCGCCAGTGGGGAACGGTCCGCGAGGATTATTCCGCTGCAGGCAATCCCTGGACGTATTTCCCGCATGACCATGCGCGCAGCCGCGCCTATCGTTGGGGCGAAGACGGCCTCTTTGGCCTCACCGACGAGCATTGTCGGCTGTGTTTCGCGCTCGCTCTGTGGAATGGCGCGGATCCGATTCTGAAGGAGCGCCTATTCGGTTTGACGGGACCGGAGGGCAACCACGGCGAGGACGTGAAGGAACTCTACTACTATGAAGATGCGACCCCGACGCACAGTTATTGCCGGGCGCTCTACAAGTATCCGCACAGAGCCTTTCCCTACCAGGAACTTGTCGAGGAAAACGGCCGGCGCAGCCGCGACCAGCCCGAATATGAGCTCCTCGATACCGGGGTTTTCTCCGAACAGCGGTATTTCGATGTCACCGTCGAATATGCGAAGGCGACGCCGAGCGACGTTCTGATCCGCTTGACGATCGCCAATCGCGGTGCAGAGATGCAATCCCTGCATCTGCTGCCGACGCTATGGTTTCGTAACACCTGGTCGTGGGGCGAGATCGAAGAGGAATCCACGGCTCGGCCCCGTATCGCAAGCGGCGCCCAAGGCGCGCTCGTTGCCGTGCACGAAACCCTCGGCACTTATCATCTCGCCTATGATTTTGAGGGCGATGCGCCTGAGTGTCTATATACGGACAATGAGACCAATGCCGCCCGTCTCTTTGGGGTTCCAAATGCCAGGCCATATGTTAAGGACGCCATTCACGACGCTGTCATTCAGGGTCGCCGTGATGGACTCAATCCCGCGGCGAGCGGCACGAAGGCAGCGCTGCATTACCGCCTCGCGGTCGCAGGCCAAAGCGCCGTCACAGTGCGGTTGCGTTTGACCGCTGCGGCCGAACATGCCGCGACACCCTTCGCGGCGGCATTTGATGACCTCTTCCGGCAGCGCATCAATGAGGCGGATCAGTTCTTTGCAACACGCATCGAGGCATCGCTCGACGCTGAGAGAACGCGCATTGCGCGCGCCGCGTACGCCGGTCTTCTGTGGTCGAAACAGTTTTACAACCTTGTGCAGAGCCGCTGGAGTAGCGGTGATCCGGCGCAAGTTACCCCGCCGCCCGAGCACGCATCCCGCAATGCGGACTGGATGCACTTGTACGCGCGAGATGTTCTGTCCATGCCGGACAAATGGGAATTTCCCTACTTCTGCTCGTGGGACTCCTCGTTCCACTGCGTAAGTCTCAGCAAGATCGATCCGGGTCTTGCCAAGCGTCAGCTCGTGCTCTTCTTGCGTGAGTGGTACATGCACAGAAACGGCGAGCTGCCGGCGTACGAGTTTGCCTTTTCCGACGTGAACCCGCCGGTGCACCCGTGGGCGGTGTGGCGCGTGTATCGTCTGCCGGAGACGGATGCGAAGCCGGATCGCGGATTTCTCGAGCGCGCCTTTCAGAAACTCCTGCTTAACTTTACCTGGTGGGTAAATCGCGAGGACCGTGACGGCAACAACATCTTTGCCGGAGGGTTTCTCGGACTCGACAATATCGGCGTGTTCGATCGCTCCAAGCCGCTGCCGAACGGCGCCACGCTGCAACAGGCGGACGGCACCGCCTGGATGGCGTTCTACTGCGTGCACATGCTTTCTATGGCGCTCGAGCTCGCCCGTGATGACGACATATATCAGGACATGGCATCAAAGTTTCTTGAGCACTTTGGCGCCATTTCCCACGCCATCAATGGCTTTCGCGGTGCCGGCCTGTGGGATGAGGAGGACGGCTTCTATTACGACCGCATCGAGCTCAACGGTAAGTCCGAGCCTTTGCGGGTGCGCGCTGTTGCCGGCTTCATTCCGATGCTGGCGGCAACCATCATCCGTCGTGACGACGTCGAGCAATTCGCAGGCTTCGTGCAGCGCGCGCAATGGGACGCGAAGTTCCGCCCAGAGCAGTTGCAGCATTCGCTGCAGGCGAACGATGGCAACTCCGAGCGTCTGCTTTCCGTCTTGACGCGCGCGCAGCTCGAACGGCTGCTGCACAGGCTATTCGACGAAGACGAATTTCTCTCGCCATTCGGAATCCGCTCGCTGTCGCGCTTCCATGAGCAAAACCCAAGTTTTTACGCCGTTGGCGGCGAGACCTATGCCTTGGACTATGAGCCGGGGGAGGGTACGAGCGGCTCGTTTGGCGGCAACTCCAATTGGCGCGGGCCGGTCTGGTTCCCCATCAACTACCTCATCCTCGAATCTTTGCGGATCTATCATTTGTTCTATGGGGAGAGCTTGCGCGTTGAATTCCCCACGCGTTCGGGTCAATGGATGACTCTTGGCGAGGCCGCGCGCAATCTCGCGCATCGTCTGCAAGGGCTTTTTCTGCCGGACGCTGCCGGTCACCGCCCGTGCAATGGCAGCGAGCGCCGCTACGCTGAAGACCCGCACTGGCAGGGTCTGCTTCTATTTAGCGAATACTTTCACGCTGATACCGGGCGCGGCTGCGGAGCCAGTCACCAGACAGGCTGGACTGCATTGATTGCCGATCTCATGAACCTGGAGCCGCATTGGACCAGCAGCAAGCCCGGTTTTGTTGGCGATTGAGCGCCTGGCAACCCTAAAATTGACCTTTATTTGCATCCCTATAGCTGACGGATGCCGGTATTGGCGCTTTTTTGTTAGGAATTAGGCGTCCAATAGGGTTACAATGGGACGTTATCCCAACTTATTGGAAGTTAGCACATGGCTCGCCGCAAAAAGACGAATTATTGGACCGCTGCCCACGTAAAGCTTTTGAAGAAGATGTCTGGAAAGAAAAGTGCAAAAGCAATAGGGCGCGAGCTGAAGCGCAGCGAATCGGCTGTCCGTTTCAAAGCATGGAGCGAGCGCATCAGCCTCGCGATGAAGTAACAGTCGCCGACACATCAGTCACGACCACATCCGGGCCACGCCTAAGGCGTGGCCCGGAAGTTTTCCGTCTGCGGTAGTTGCGTTAGGCCGGGGGATAAGTGCTGGGACATGCCAGCTCCGCCCGGGTTCTAATCTGGCTACTCGCCTTCTGCGCAAGATAGAGCCCGGTAGCGCTCACCTTTGTGCATTAGCTCGCCGCCGGCCGAGCTTGATGCCCATCCGAGCGCCTGCGTATTTGGCAGCAGAGCCTGAAGAGCTCTCTAGTAAGCCAGTGCAACGCCGTCCGCGCGCATCTCGCTCGCTGCCGCATAGACCCGCTCCGATCCGCTCATGCGCCGTTCGATGCACTCGTAGCGGCCGAAGCTGCCGTCAGAGGCGCCTAAGGGCCAGCCAAGGGCTTGCAGCGCCCGTCGGGTAGCGGCAGGCACCCCCGATTCGAGCCGCAGCACGCCACGCGCGTCTAAACCGGGGGAATCCTCGCCCATCGATTGTGATGAGCCTTCGTGGTGCCAGCGCGGGCTATCGCCCGCAGCCTGGATATCAAGACCGTAGTCAACTCGGTTGACGATGATTTGCGTCTGGCCCTGCGGCTGCATGTCCCCGCCCATGACGCCAAATGACATCCACGGTACGCCAGCACGCGTCGCGAAACCCGGAATGATGGTCTGGAACGGCCGCTTGCCGGGCGCGTAGATATTGGGATGGCCATCGCGCAGCGAGAAGAGCTCGCCGCGGTCTTGGAACATGAAGCCGAGGCCGTCGGCGACCAGGCCCGAGCCCATACCGTGAAAGTTAGATTGAATCATCGACACCATCATTCCGTCACGATCGGCGACGGTGAGATATGTGGTATCGCCGTGGCTCGGAGCCTGTCCGGAGTAGAGCGGCGTGAGAATGCGGTCGGGACGGACAAGCTTCGCGCGCTCGGCTGCATAAGCCTTGGAGTTCAGCCACGCCGTTGGGACAGGCGAGAACTTTGGATCGGCGTAGTAACGGGCGCGATCCTCGTAGGCGAGACGCTTCGCCTCGGTCTGAGCATGAATTGCTGCGGCCGACTGGAAGCCCATGCCGCGCAGATCGAAGTTCTCCAGGATGTTGAGCATCTGCAGCGTCGCAAGCCCCTGAGTATTGGCTGCCAGCGCATAGACGTCGACACCGCGGTAGGTCGTGAGCAGTGGCTTTGTCCATTCCGAGTGATGGCTGCGCAGATCGTCGTAGGAGAGCCAGCCGCCGATGCGTTTGAAGTAGGCATCGATGGTGTGCGCAATCGGCCCTTCGTAAAAGGCGTCGCGGCCGCCTTGTGCAACGAGGCGATAGGTGCGCGCCAGATTGGGGTTACGAAAGACATCGCCTTCGCCCGGCGCGTGACCGTTCGGCGCGTAGGTGAGCTTTGCATTGCTGGTTTCTTCCACGCCTGAGGCCGGGCTATCAAAGACGGCAAGATTGCGCTTGATGTAGTAGCCGATGATCTGCGGCACCGGGACGCCGGATTCACATAGAGCAATTGCGGGCTCGAATAGTTCCTGCCAGCGCAATTTGCCGTAACGTTGATGCAGCGTCCACCACGCATCCAGCGCGCCCGGCACGGACACCGAAATTGCGCCAAACCCCGGAATGACACCCGTCGGCGAGCGTGTGCGTACGGTCTCAAGGCTGAGCGATGTCGGTGAGCGGCCGGAGCCTGCGAGTCCGACAACCTGCGCGCTCTTTGGATCCCAGAGCATGGCGTAGCAGTCCCCGCCCACACCGGCACTGGTGGGTTCGAGAAATCCAAGGCAGGCGTTGGCGGCAACGGCAGCGTCTGCCGCCGATCCGCCACGCTTCAGCGTCTCGATAGCGACAAGCGTTGCAAGCGGATGCGCCGTGCCCGCCGCGCCCGACAGTCCAAATGCCGCAGAGCGCGACGCGAAGCTCGCGCCTGAAGGGCGATCGCCCGCATGCACGTCCAGCCGCTCAAAGCGTGCCGCGTCGGCAGGCTGGAAGCCGCGCTGCTGCGCCCCTACATCTGCAGTCGGCGCATCGGTGCTCTTCGGCGCGGAGGATGTTCGCGCCAGCGTGCGCGCCGCGACGACGGCAAGGGGCAGGGCGGTTACGAAAGATCGTCGACGCATGGGCGCTCTCCCAGGGGCTGCAACTATCGCGCAAGCTGCTTATCAGCTGCGAACGCAGAATAACATCGGTGCTCGGATCTCGCAGTTCGGCGCCTTGAGGCCCTAGCCGATTCAATTCGCGAGCGCAACCTCGAATCTTGTTGCAAATGACCTCAATGCTTGGCTAGGCCTGTGCTGCGTCTCCTGTTGGGATAGCGGCCTCTGCTGATACTCGTGCAAGGCCCTGAACATGATCAGACTCAATCTCGTCGCATGCAGCCAAGCCACGCTTCTGATCTCCTTTATTGCGGCCAGTGTCGCCATGCCAAACCTGGCATCCGCGCAGGCCTCGCCGTTTCTCACGGGAGCGACGGCGCTGCAGACCAACATCCTTGCCTGGCTTACCCCCATCGCAGTGATCCTGATCATGGTTCTTGGCGGTATGGCGATGGCGAACCGGATGTCCTGGGGGTGGTGCATGGGCGCGATCCTTGGTATCGCGATCGCCTTCGGCGCGCCGCAGATCGTTACCTGGGTGCGCGGTATGTTTGGCGTTTAATGGACCGCAGAAGGAATTCACCATGACTGCTCGCAATAGCGGCGTGACCGCCGACCCCCTCTTTGTAGGCGCCACGCGCCCGCCGATGCGTTGGGGAGTGACGTACTCCGCACTGCTCTTCAATCTGGTCTTCACCATGGAAGTATTTCTGCTGACGAAGAATCTCGTCAGCTTGTTGATTGCCGCGCCAATTCACGGCGTAAGCCTGTTGCTATGCACGCGTGATGCACGTTTCTTTGATCTCGTTCTCTTGTGGGGCAGGACCCGATTTGCGGCGTTGTTGGGCAATCTGCGCTTCTGGAAGGCGAGCAGCTACAGTCCGTTGGCGCTCGACTTGCCTTCCGCCCGCTTCCGGCGCCGCACGACTGTGCAGACGCGCTTCGGGCGCGACTAGGGGAGCGGTATGGCCATGGGAATGCCTAGTCGGGCCGCTATTGTGAAGCGCGAGCTTGTGGCGGCGGCTCGTATTCCGTACGCCGCGCACGTTGCCGGAAACCTTGTCAAGACGGTGACGGGCGACTACGTGCAGATCTTTCGCTTAGCAGGAGCGAGCTTCGAGAGCGCTGATGATGAGCAGCTCAACTCCTGGCATGAGCGGCTGAACGTGCTGTGGCGCAACATCGCAAGCGCTCATGTCGCGCTGTGGGCGCATGTGATCCGTCGCCGCGAAGCCGCAATTGACGAGCGCATGGGTGGCGGTGGCTTTGCGGATGCGTTGCATGGCAAGTATAGGCAGCGGCTGTGCGCAGAGACACTCATGATAAACGAGTGGTATCTCGCTATCGTCTATCGGCCGACGCGCGGGACCGCTGCGGGCCTCGTCTCGAAGCTGCTTGCGAAGACACAGCGTGATGGCTCCGAGCTTGAGCTGCGGGACGCGTTTGACGCCTGCGAGAAGCTCGGGCAGATCGTAACAGCGTCACTTGCCCGCTACGAGCCCGAGCCGCTGGGTGTGTACAGCAAAGCTGGGCGCGTGTATTCGAGCCTGCTTGAGTTCCTGGCATACCTCATCAACGGCGAGGCTCAGCCCGTGCCCCTGCCGCGGGCGCCTCTCTTTGACGTGCTCGCAACGACTCGTCTGTCATTCGGCACGGAGGCGATTGAGTATTGGTTGGCGAGCGCGACACGCGTCGGCGCGATGTTGGGCATTAAAGAGTATCCGTCGCCCAGTGCCGTAGGCATGTATGATCGGCTGTTGGCAGCGCCTTTTGCGTTTGTGCTCACGCAGTCCTTTGCGTTCCTTACGAAGGCGGCGGGCCAGACTCTTCTGCAGCGGCAGTATAACCGCATGGCAAATGCCGGGGACTTCGCCATCTCTCAGGCGGAGGAGCTCAAGGACGCACTTGATGCTCTCACCAGCAACCAGTTTGTCATGGGCGACCATCACTTCTCGCTGCAGGTGCTGGCCGACGTGGTCGATGGTAGCGTCGATGACCCAAAGGCGCGGCGGCTTAAGATTCTCAACGATCAGGTGGCATTGGCGCGCAGCATGCTTGCCGACACGGGCATGACGGTCGCTCGCGAGGATCTCGCGCTTGAGGCGGTATTCTGGGCGCAGCTTCCCGGACACTTCCAAATGCGTCCCCGCAAGGCGCCGATCACGTCGCGCAACTTCTGCGCGATGGCCGCATTTCATAACTACCCGTGCGGGCGCGCTACCGGGAATCACTGGGGGGACGCGCTCACGTTGTTAGTGACAAGTGCGCAATCCCCGTACCACTTCTCCCTGCACGCAAGCGACCCACTCGATGCCGACGGCGGCAGCCGCAAGGATACGGGTCACACCTTTATCTGCGGTCCGACCGGGTCCGGGAAGACTGTGTTCATCGGATTTTTGGTCGCGATGCTTGCTCGGCGACACGTTACGCAGGTTGTATTCGACAAGGACCGCGGTCTTGAGATTCTTGCGCGCGCCCTGGATGGCGAATATTTGCCACTCAGGAATGGTGTAGCGACGGGTTTTAATCCGCTGCAGTTGCCGCGCACACCGGACAACGAGGAATTCTTGAAGTCATGGTTGCGAGCATTGCTGCGCACAGCGAGCGCCCGCAGTTTAAGTGTACGGGAACAGTCCGATCTGGATCAGGCGCTGCGCGGGACTCTTGCGCTCGAGTTGCCGGCGCGACGTCTGTCGCGACTCGCTGAATTCCTTGATCCGACCGATCCGGAAGGCGTTCACGCGCGTCTGGCACGCTGGTGCGCCAGCACGCGCGGCGACTACGCGTGGGTTTTCGACAATGCCGCAGACTCCGTCGTGCCGCGTCTGGCCGGACGCGCACTCATCGGCTTCGATGTCACCGACTTCCTTGAGCATGAGATGATACGTCCGCCGGTAACACTGTATCTCTTTCATCTCGTGCGCCAGCTTTTGGATGGCCGGCGGCTCGTCTGCTGGATGGATGAGTTCTGGCGGCTCCTCGCAGACCCTGCATTCGAAGCCTTCGCGAAGGACGGCCCGAAGACTTGGCGCAAGTTGAACGGGGTGATGTGCCTTGCGACACAAAGCGCGAGTGACGTGCTGCAAAGCCCGATCAGCCGCACCATCATCGAGCAGACGTCAACCAAGATCTTCTTTCCCAACGTCGATGCCAATGCCGGCGAGTACATGGAGGGATTCGGGCTCACGGAGCGCGAATTCAAGCTGATCAAGGAGCAGCTCGATCCCGGCTCGCGAATGTTCCTCGTAAAGCAAGGGCATCACAGCGTCGTTTGCCGCCTTGATCTTAAAGGCTTCGACGCCGAGCTTGCGGTCATCTCAGGACGAGCAAGCGCCGTTGAACGCGTGCATCACCTAATGGAAAAGCACGGCGCGGATGCCGCGGCGTGGCTTCCCTACTTTTGCGGTGCAGAGCTTGCCCACACCTCCGGAGATGCGCCATGTCTGTCGTGAAATATTTCGCCGGGTTGTTTGCCGTCCTGCTGATAGGCGGTGTGTCGCATCCGGCGCACGCACAGATACCCGTGACCGACGTCGGTGCGATCATTCAACTTGTGACCGAGGTCAATACGCTCGAGCAGGAGCTCAATACTGCGCGCCAGCATCTCGCGCAGGCGCAGCAGCAGTATCAGTCAATGACCGGCGCTCGTGGCATGGAGATGCTGCTCGCTGGCACGGTTCGCAATTACCTGCCGACGAACGCAGCGCAACTGCAGGTGG
>DAITPA010000035.1:0-19166 GCA_036833805.1 Steroidobacteraceae bacterium
CACGACGCGTCCGATGCGCGCCTCAATCAACGCGTCCGCGCACGGCGGCGTGCGCCCGAAGTGACTGCAGGGCTCGAGCGTCACATAGGCCGTCGCACCCGCCGCGGCAGCGCCGGCCGCGCGCAGCGCTATGACTTCGGCATGCGCCTCGCCGGCGCGTTCGTGCCAGCCTTCACCGAGAATGCGTCCATCGCGCGCAATCACACAGCCGACGCGCGGATTGGGCTGCGTCGTCGCAAGCCCGCGCTCAGCAACTTCAAGCGCGCGTGCCATTGCGGAATGATCGAATGCATTGAACTCATCGGCCACGGCTTTAGCTACTTGCGCTCGATCGGCGTCACCGGCTCCGACGGCAACAGCGGCAGTTGATCGCTGCCTTTCTCGCGCGCCGCATCGCGCGCCCGCCGATGGCGCCGCAAGCGCTCAATCTCCTCCCGAAACGCATCGAGATCCTGAAAGCTGTGGTAGACCGAAGCGAAGCGCACATAGGCGACCTCATCCAGGTGCCTCAGCTCCTCCATGACGAAGCTGCCCAGGGTGCGCGATTGCACTTCGCGCTCGCCGAGCGCGCGCAGCTTGTGACGAATGCGGCCCACCGCCTCCTCGAGAGCCTCACGGCTCACGGGGCGTTTCTCGAGCGCCTTCTCCATGCCGGTGCGCAACTTCGCCTCATCAAAGGGTACGCGGCTGCGATCAGCCTTGACGACGAGCGGCATGACGAGTTCCGCTGTTTCGAAGGTACTGAAGCGCTCAGCGCAGGACAGACACTCGCGCCGCCGTCGGATCTGTTGGCCCTCGCTCGCCAGGCGCGAGTCGATCACCCTGGTTTCGACATGGCCACAGAATGGACAGTACATGCGCCGCCTGTACCGCGCGGGTCACGGACCGTAGACTGGAAAGCGGCGACAGAGCTCTACGACCTGCGGCCGAATCCGTTCGATTGACGCATCCGACCCGCCCGCCTCAAGAATTTCGGCCATGAAATCCCCTACCTGTTCAACCTCACGCTCCTTGAAGCCGCGAGTCGTAGCGGCTGGAGTGCCGATGCGCAGGCCGCTCGCAATCGAAGGCGGTCGTGGATCGTTCGGGATCGCGTTCTTGTTGACGGTGATGTTGGCGCGCCCGAGTGCCGCGTCCGCATCTTTGCCGGTAATGGAGTGGCTCGTAAGGGCAAGCAGAAACAAATGATTGTCAGTGCCTCCCGAGATGATCGGAAAGCCGCGCGCCATGAGCCGCGCACACAGCGCGCGGGCGTTCGCGACCACCTGGCGCTGATAGTCTTTGAATTCAGGCTGCAGCGCCTCAAGGAATGCCACGGCTTTGGCAGCGATGACGTGCATCAGAGGACCACCCTGGGTTCCGGGAAACACGAGGGAGTTGATTTTTTTCGCAATCTCGTCGTTGGGGCGCGCGAGGATGAGGCCGCCACGCGGACCACGCAGGGTCTTGTGGGTCGTGCTCGTCACGACGTCGGCGTGCGGCACCGGATTCGGGTAGAAGCCAGTCGCTACGAGTCCCGCGACGTGCGCCATGTCAACGACGAAGTAGGCGCCCACGCTCTTTGCGATCGCGGCAAAGCGCGCCCAGTCGATGATGCGCGAATAGGCGGAGAAGCCCGCGATGATCATGCGCGGCTTGTGCTCTTGCGCGAGGCGCTCGACCTGCTCGTAGTCGATCTCGCCGCTGTCGGGGCGGATGCCGTACTGCACGGCGCGAAACAGCTTGCCTGAGAAATTGACCTTGGCGCCATGAGTCAAATGGCCGCCGTGATCGAGGCTCATGCCGAGGATCGTATCGCCGGGTTGAATCAGAGCGAGGTAGGCGGCGGCATTTGCCTGTGAGCCGGAGTGCGGCTGCACATTCGCGTAGGCGGCACCGAAGAGTTGCTTTGCGCGGTCGATCGCCAACTGCTCCACGATGTCGACATATTCGCAGCCGCCGTAGTAACGCTTGCCCGGATAGCCTTCGGCGTACTTGTTGGTGAGTACCGAGCCTTGTGCGGCAAGCACGCGCGGACTTGCATAGTTTTCCGAAGCGATGAGCTCGATATGCTCCTCCTGGCGGCGCGCCTCGGAGGCGAGCGCAGCGGCGAGCTGCGGGTCGAAACTTGCGATATCCATCGTCGTCTTGAACATTTTCCAAAGCCTCGATCAGTGGCGTGGGGACAGCGCGAATTGTACCCTTCTACAGCAGATTCTCGACGACTGCGCTCCACGCCTGCGCCAGATTGCCGCGGTTGTAGCCACCACCGCCAAGTGCCAGGACGCGTCCATGCCCAAGGCGGTCGGCTAGCTCGGCAAGCTCGCGCGCCGCGCGGCCGTGCGATGCGGCCGTGAGCCGCAGGTGCGTGATCGGATCGCCTTCGAGGCTGTCAGCCCCGCATTGTAGAAGCACGAATGCCGGCTCGAAGCGCTCAAGATGAGCGATCACTTGCGGCCAAACTTGCGCGAACGCCGTGTCGGACGCACCGGGCGGCAGCGGCAGATTGAGCTTGGTGCCGATGGCCGCGCCCTTGCCGGTTTCGTGCACGGCGCCGGTGCCGGGATATAAATAGCGGCCGTCCTCGTGGACGTCGGCGATAATCACATCCGCGTCATCTTCGAAGGCGTAGAACACCCCATCGCCGTGATGGGCATCGATATCCACATAGGCAATACGTTTGACGTCGGCGCGCCTGCGCAAGAGTTCAATCGCAACTCCGCAGTCGTTAAAGACGCAAAACCCGGCCGCATGGTCGCGCGCCGCGTGGTGCAAGCCTGCGATCGGCACGAACGCCCGGCGGCAGCGCCCATCCATGATGGCATCCACGGCATTAAGCGTGGCACCGACCACATAGGCCGCCGCTTCGTAGACGCCGCGAAACGCGGGGGTGTCGCCCGCATCGAGAAACCCTTGGCCGCTCGTGGAGCGCTCACGCACAAAGTCGACATAAGGGGGCGTGTGAAAGCTCAGGAGTTCCTCGTAGGAGGCGCTACGCGGTTCGAGCAGCTGCACGCGCTCGTTCAGACCTCGTCCCTCGAACTCGCGCACAAATGCGGCATAGCGATCCGCACCGAAGGGATGGCCGTCACCAAAGCTGTAGCGCGCGAGGCGCTCTGCCAACACGACCGCCACAGCTGCGCTCATGATTCCATCCTCAAGGACCGGGCAAAGCGTAGCACACGGCGGCTTAGCGGCCATCGCCAAGCCTGCGCGACTCGACCATAATGCGCGGCTGTTTTTGCGCCTCCTGCGAGCTCTTGCGTGGCCCAATATATTTTCACGATGAATCGGGTGTCGAAGGTCGTGCCGCCGAAGCGCATGATCCTTCGCGACATCAGTCTATCGTTCTTTCCCGGAGCAAAGATCGGTGTATTGGGACTGAATGGCTCGGGAAAATCGACTCTGCTGCGCATCATGGCCGGCATCGACACGAGCTTCGACGGCGAAGCGCGACCCCAAAGCGGCATCCGCGTCGGCTTTCTGCCGCAGGAGCCGCAGCTTGATGAAGCGCAGGACGTACGGGCCACGGTCATGGAAGGCGTCGGGAATGTGTTTGGGCTCGTGGAGCGCTTCAATCAGGTGAGCGACAAGTTCGCAGAACCGATGTCGGATGAGCAAATGAGCGCGCTGCTCGAGGAACAGGCCAAGCTCCAGGACGCGATCGACGCCGCGGGCGGCTGGGAATTGGAGCGCAAACTAGAGATCGCCGCTGACGCGCTGCGTTTGCCTCCATGGGAGGCGAAGATCGCTACGCTCTCGGGCGGCGAGAAGCGCCGGGTCGCTTTGTGCCGCCTCCTCTTGTCGGCCCCTGACATGCTGCTTCTTGATGAGCCGACCAACCACCTCGATGCCGAATCGATCGCGTGGCTCGAGCGCTACCTCGAGGAATATCCGAGCACGGTGATCGCGGTGACGCACGATCGCTACTTCCTCGATAACGTCGCCGAGTGGATTCTCGAGCTCGACCGCGGCCACGGCATTCCGTGGCAAGGCAACTACTCCTCATGGCTTGAACAGAAGGAGCGGCGCCTCGCCCTCGAAGAGCGCGAAAACCAAACGTTGAGAAGAACCCTGCAGCGCGAGCTCGAATGGGTGCGGCAAAACCCTAAGGCACGGCGCGCGAAAAGCAAAGCTCGACTGCAACGCTATGAGGAGCTCGCGTCGAAGGAGTTCCAGGAACGCAATGAAACCAACGAGATCTATATTCCTCCGGGCGAACGCCTCGGCGAACTCGTCATTGAGGTCAAGAATCTGCGCAAGGCGTATGGCGAACGGCTTCTCATTGACGATGCATCCTTCAACCTGCCGCGCGGCGGCATCGTCGGGATCATCGGGCCGAACGGCGCCGGCAAGACAACCCTATTTCGGATGCTGACTGGCGTCGAAGCACCCGACGCCGGAGAGATTCGCGTCGGGCCGAGCGTCAAATTGGCGTATGTCGATCAATCACGTCAGACCCTTAATGATAAGAAAACCGTATGGGAGGAGATCTCCGGTGGTCTCGACCTCATCAAGGTCGGCAATTATGAGACGCCCTCACGCGGCTATGTCGGGCGCTTCAATTTCAAGGGCGCGCAGCAGCAGCAGCACATCGGCGAGCTCTCCGGCGGCGAGCGCAACCGCGTGCATCTTGCCAAGGTCGTAAAGTCAGGCGGCAACGTTCTGCTCCTCGACGAGCCCACCAACGATCTCGACATCGAAACCCTGCGCGCGCTCGAAGAGGCGCTGCTCAGCTTTCCCGGCTGCGCCGTCGTGATCTCCCATGACCGCTGGTTTTTGGACCGCATCGCGACGCACATCCTCGCCTTCGAGAGCAACTCCGAAGTCGTATGGTTCGAAGGCAACTATCAGGAATACGTCGAGGACTTCAAACGCCGCAAGGGCGAGGAAGCCGCGCATCCGCATCGCATCAGGTACCGGCCGCTGGCGCGCCAATAGACCCAATGACGTCGACGTCAAAAAAGTCCGGCGGCATGAGCTTGCGGTGGCTCGGCCCGCTCGCCTCGCTGCTCGTGTTCGCAGTCGTCGCCTTCGTCCTGCATCGCGAGCTTGCGCACCTGCATAGGCGCGAGATTTTCGAGGAGCTGCGCGCGACGCCGCGCGCGCATGTGTTTGTCGCTCTTGCCTTTACGGCGCTGAGCTACTGGCTCCTTGGTTTCTATGATTTCCTCGCCTTGCGCTACCTGCGCAAGACCGTTACCTATTCGCGCACGCTGCTGACCTCGTTCATTGCAAACGCCTTCGGCCACAATCTGGGTCTCGCCGCTTTCACCGGGGCGGCGGTACGCTTTCGTCTCTACGCCTCCGCCGGACTCACCGCGATCGATGTCGCGACCGTTCAAGGCTTTTGCAGCCTGACGATTGGCATAGGGCTTGCGACGCTCGGCGGCCTATCTCTTACGCTCGAGCCAACGCATACCGCAGCGGTGCTGCATCTGCATCCTCGCTGGGCTATGTTGGTAGGGATTTTGCTGCTCTCGGGCGTCGGCGCCTACGCCGCCTGGTGCCTCCTCGGCAAGACCCCGATCGAGATTCGCGGCTGGGCGCTGCGGGCGCCGCACGCCGCCATCGGCTGCGCGCAGATCGCGCTCGCCTGCCTCGATCTTAGCTGTTCCAGCGCCGTGCTGTGGTGGCTGTTACCGCCGCAGTCGGACATGGGATTTCTGAGTTTCGTCGGCGCCTACGCCGCGGCGGTGACCGCCGGCATCATCAGCCATGTTCCCGGTGGCCTCGGTGTCTTTGAGACCGTGATCGTGTTCGCTCTGCCGGACGTGCCGGCAAGCTCGCTCCTCGGCTCCATGCTGGTATATCGCGCCGTGTACTACCTCGCGCCACTCACGGTTGCAACGCTACTGTTCGGGGTGAAGGAGCTGGCGGCGCGGCGCGGGCCGCTCGCGCGAGCGCACGCGCTCGCCTCGCTGTACATCGCGCCGATCGTGCCGCAGGTGGCCGGCACTCTGACCTTTTTCGCGGGCTTCATTCTGCTCGTCTCCGGCGCCACGCCCAGTATTGATGCCCGTCTTACGGTGCTGCGGCAATTTCTGCCGCTCGCGATTCTTGAGCTTTCGCATCTTGCCGGCAGCGTCATTGGCTTGGGCCTGGTCGTACTGTCGCGCGCACTCTTTCGGCGCGTCCAAGTGGCCTATCACATTTCGTTCTGGCTGCTCGCAGCGGGCATCGCTGCCTCGCTCCTGAAGGGACTGGACTTCGAGGAGGCGACCGTACTGGCCATCGTGCTCGCCGTGCTGGTGCTTGGACGACGCGCCTTCTACAGACCGACATCGATTCTCGCCGAACCCTTTACGCCCATCTGGGCCGTCAGCATTGCCGGCGTCATCGCAACTGCGATCTGGGTATCGTTCCTGGCGTTTCGCCACATTGAGCTCTCAAACGACCTGTGGTGGACCTTCGCCATGGATGCGAACGCGCCGCGAGCCCTGCGCGCAACTTTTCTTGTCGTGGTGCTCGCTGCAGCCTTTCTGCTCTTGAACCTCCTACAGCCGGCGCGGCCTGAACCCGGGGTGGCAGACGCCGAAGATCTCGCGCAGGCGCGCCGCGTCATCGCGCATTCGGATTTGACCATCGCCAATGCCGCGCTGACTGGTGATAAGCGTCTGCTCTTCAGCGACGACGGCGACGCTTTTGTAATGTATCAAGTGGCGGGGCGCAGCTGGATCGCCCTCGGTGATCCGATCGGAGCGGCAGAGCGCGCCGAGGAATTGGTATGGCGCTTTCGCGAGCTCTCCGACCACCACGGCGGCCGCACCGTCTTCTATCAAGCAAGCGCCGACAGTCTCGCCCTGTATGTCGACCTCGGGCTCGCCGCTCTGAAAATCGGTGAGGAGGCGCATGTGGCGCTCACGGATTTCTCATTGGAGGGCGCCGCGCGCGCCGACCTGCGTCAGGCGTGGCGGCGGGCGGAACGCGATGGCGCGACTTTTGAGGTCATGCCGCCCGAACGCATTGAAGAGGTGCTGCCGGAGCTGCGGCGAATTTCCGATTCCTGGCTCGCGCGCAAATCGGTTGGCGAAAAACGCTTTTCAGTGGGCGCGTTCTCGGAAGCATACATGCGCAACTTCCCCACAGTACTGGTGCGTTCAGAAGGCGCTCTGTCGGCGTTTGCGAACCTATGGCCTACGGGCTCGAAAGAAGAGCTGTCCATCGACCTCATGCGCTTTGGCCCGGATGCGCCACGTGGCGCGATGGACTATATGTTCATCGAGCTCATGCTGTGGGGCAAAGCGCAAGGCTACCGCTGGTTCAATCTTGGCATGGCGCCGCTCGCCGGCCTCGAGCGCCATCCGCTCGCTCCGGCTTGGCACCGGGTTGGCAGCTTCGTCTTTCGGCACGGCGAACACTTCTACAATTTCGACGGCCTGCGGCGCTACAAGACGAAATTTGACCCGATCTGGGTGCCGAAGTACCTGGTCGCACCCGGTGGCATCGCCTTGCCGCGAATTCTGATTGACGTGTCGGTGCTGATCTCCGGCGGCATGCTGGAGCTCTTTGGCCGATGAGCCGGATGAGCTCATGCGCCGTCGTCGTGTTCTTCGCAGTGCTGGCTGCGGCGCGCGCGCCGGCCGCAGAGCTGCCCGCCGCGACGCAGATACAGGCCGCGCCTTTCGGAAGAGTGACGCTCTACAAGCCATCGCAAGCCGAACCCGACAGCGTCGCTCTATTTGTGTCCGGCGATGACGGCTGGAATCCGACGGTGGTCAATATGGCCCGCGCGCTCGCCAGTAAGGGCGCGCTGGTCATCGGCATTGACGTACGTCGCTTGCTGGCAACGATGGCGCGCTCCAAGGCAAGCTGCCAGCCGCTCGCGCTCGAATTTGAGCTTTTGAGTCATCAAATACAAAAGCGGCTCGGCTTGAAGGAATATCACGTGCCGGTGCTCGTCGGCTATTCCTCCGGCGCCACCATCGTCTACGCAACTCTTGCGCAGGCGCCCACGGGCACTTTTGGCGGCGCCATCAGCATGGGCTTCTGCGCAGCTCAGGAATTTAGCGGCGCGCCTGTCTGTGCAGCTCCGCAACTGCGCTATACGCGCGGCAAAAAAGGCACGCTCGTATTTGAACCCGCGCCGCACCTTGAACATCCGTGGATCGCGTTGCAAGGCCAGGAGGACCTCGTCTGCTCTGCCGCGGTCGTCGATCAATTCGTCGCACGGACCGGCGGTGCTGCGCTCGTGCGCCTGCCACGGGTCGGTCACCGGTTCTCGGCCGAGCGCAACTGGATGCCGCAGCTGCTCGCCGCCTATCAGAGCATCGCGACTCGATCCGAAGGCACTGCGGCGCAAGGCGCGGTAATTCAGGATCTGCCCGTGACCACGGTGCGCGCCGCTCAAGAGACCGATACGTTCGCGCTGCTATTGACCGGCGACGGCGGTTGGGCGGGACTGGATCGGGAACTCGCGGCGCATCTTGCAGCGCAGCGCGTGTCAACGGTGGGCTTCAACTCCCTGCGGTATTTCTGGAGCCTGCGCACGCCGGATGAGTCCGCCCGCGACGTGGCACGCGTGCTTCAACATTTTCTCGCCGACTGGAAAAAGACACGCTTCATTCTCATCGGCTACTCCTTTGGCGCCAACGTTGCGCCATTCATCGTCAATCGCCTGCCGGCAGAGCTGCGCAAACGTCTTATCAGTGTGAGCCTGCTTGGAATCAAGTCAAATGCGGATTTTGTCGTGCATGTCGCTGACTGGATTCCTGGCTCCGATTTGCGCGGTCGCGACGTGCGCCCCGAGCTTGCCGCGATCGAGGCTCCGGTGCAGTGTATTTATGGCGCCGGCGAGAGCACCACGATTTGCCCGGAGGGAAACAGCGGCCGCGTGCGCGGCGAACGCATTGGCAGCGGCCACCACTTCGGCGGTGACTACGCAGTCATTGCCGACGACATTCTGGCATTTGCGGGGATTATGTCGCACCATGATTGATGTTTAGCTGCAGACGGCACCTTGCGTTAGTATTGATGCTGCAGCGCGCATACAAATAACGACAGGGCGCCGCAACACGACCATGTCGGTATACATAGATTCAGCGAATCGGATTGTGCACGACCAGGACCAGAATCTGGCCCTGGTTTGCCCGCATTGCCTGGTCACCGCGCACATCACGCCCTCCGCGGTACCGCGATTCGACGATCTGCAAGCTCACAAGCCCAAATACGTCGGGCTCGTGTACCGTTGCGATGCCTGTCTTGCACCAATCTTCTTGCGCATGGCGGTACGCATGTATGCCGCGACTCGGGTCGAGCTTGCCCCGCAGTTAATGGAAGTCGAGCGTCCGCGCGAGACGTTCGCATTCACGCATCTGCCAGAGGAAGTCGAGCTGCTTTTCAAAGAGGCGCTCACCTGCTATTCGAGCGGCGCATTCAATGCCTTCGCTTCCATGTGCCGACGCGCGGCGCAGGCAGTCTTTGCTGACTTGGGCGAGGTCGGCAAATTGCGGCTCTTCGGCGAGCTCAACAATGTACGTGCAATGGCCGAGCTTGACGCTGAGAGCTTCACGCGCATAAAGAGCGTGCTCTTCGGCAGCGACTCTGACCCGCGTCCCAATCCTCCGCTGCTTGAGAGCTACGCCGCCGCGATGCTCCTCGAGGTGATGAAGGACATGCTATACGAGGCGTATGTGCGCAAGGGCAAGCTGCAGCAGGCGATGATGGTGCGGCGCTACTTCGTCGATGAAAAGGCAAGCAATATCACGCCGATTGCAAATGCGACCGGTGCCGACAGCGTGGCGTAGTTCTTTCTTGGGGCTGCCTCAAGTGCGGCCGATGCGCGCCGTTACCGGGGAAACGGCGCTAAATGCGCGCATGCAGGTTCTGTAAACGCACTACACGAACCAATTCACCGCGGTGAACATGCTGCTCTCGCAGCGGCAGGCGACGTCGTCCTAGCGCACGCAGGCCCTAGCGCGAGCTGCGGCGGCCGATGAGCACCAATAGGAACGGCGGCGGCTAGCCGATCCGTTAGCCGGCGAAGCGCCGCGCGTTGCGAAACAGGCGCATCCAGCCGCTAAATTCGCCGCTATTTTCCGGCCGCCACGAATTCTGCACGTAACGGAACGAGCGCTCCGGGTGCGGCATGATGATCGTAAAGCGGCCGTCCGTATTTGAGAGCGCCGCAAGACCAAAAGGCGACCCGCTTGGATTGAATGGATAGGTCGTGGCGACGCTGCGGTCATGATGAAGGTAGCGGCAGGCCGTGAGCCCACTCGCCGCACAAGCCTCGGCAGCACCGATTGAGGAGAACTCGGCGTGGCCTTCACCGTGGGCGACGGCAATCGGCAGGCGCGATCCTGCCATGCCCTCAAATAAGACCGACGGCGACTTCAGGATCTCCACAAGCGCAAAGCGCGCCTCGTACTGCTCGCTCACGTTGCGCACGAACCGCGGCCAGTTGGCGGTCCCAGGAATGAGGCTCTTCAAAGCCGCGAACATCTGGCAACCATTGCAGATCCCAAGCGCAAAACTGTCGGGGCGCGAAAAAAATCGCAGAAACTCCTCGCGCACCGCCGCATGAAACAGGATCGATTTGGCCCAGCCCTCGCCTGCTCCGAGCACATCGCCGTAGGAGAAGCCGCCGCAGGCGACGACCCCTTTGAACTCATCAAGCGCGCGCCGCCCCTCTAGCAGATCCGTCATATGCACATCGTGAGGCTCAAAGCCGGCGCGCTCAAAAACTGCCGCGGTCTCCACTTGGCTGTTGACGCCTTCTTCACGCAGGACCGCGATACGCGGACGAATTCCGCGACCGATGTAGGGCGCTGCGATATCCTCCTCGGGGTCGAACGCGAGATCGACGCTTAAGCCTGCGTCGGCAGCGTCTGCGCAGGCGGTGAATTCCTCATCCGCGCAGGCCGGGTCGTCGCGCCGCCTGCGCATCTGCCAGGATGTCTCCGACCACGCGCGGCGCAGCTCGCTCCATGATTCGTCGAACCGCAGGGTGCCCACCTCGATACGCACGCGCAGCTCGCACTCCGCGCCGTGCGCGGCTCTGGGCATGGGGGCGCCGATCCGAAACGCATGCGCGGCAAAGCCGTGACTTGTAAGCACCGCCGCCACAAGCGGCTCATCGCAAGCGCGCACCTGAATGACCGCCCCCAGCTCCTCCGCAAAGAGCTGCTCGAGCGGCGCGCCGCGCGCCGCCGGCAGAGAAATCTCAAGACCGCAATGTCCCGCGAATGCCATCTCTGTGAGCGTCGCGAACAGACCTCCGTCGGAGCGGTCGTGATACGCGAGTACCAGGTTCGCGGCCTTCAGTTGCGCGAGCGCGGCTGCGAAGCGCAGCAGCACCTGCGCATCCTCCAGATCAGGCGGTTCTATCCCAAGTTCACCGTAAACCTGCGTGAGCGCTGATGCTCCGAGGCGATTGTGGCCGCCGCCGAGGTCGATGAGCCACAGGGCGGTCGCACCCTGGTCGCAGCGCAGCACCGCTGTCAGCGTGCGCCGCACATCAGCCACGGGAGCGAACGCCGAGACGATGAGCGACACGGGCGCGACGACGCTGCGCATCGTTGCTCCCTCACGCCAGGTCGTCTTCATCGACAGCGAATCCTTGCCGACGGGAATTGCGATTCCGAGTGCGGGACAGAGCTCCTCGCCGATCGCACGCACGGTTTGATAGAGGGCGGCATCCTCGCCGGGCTCGCCGCACGCCGCCATCCAGTTTGCCGACAGGCGGATCTGCTCGAGGGACTCAATATCGGCCGCTAGGATGTTGGTCACAGCCTCCGCTACCGCGAGCCGGCCGGACGCCGGCGCGCTCAAGAGCGCAACCGGCGCGCGCTCGCCCATCGCCATCGCCTCACCGGCATAACCCTGATAATCAGCGAGCGTTACCGCAACGTCGCTCACAGGCACCTGCCATGGACCGACCATCTGATCGCGGCTGACGAGACCACCCACGGTGCGATCGCCGATAGTGATGAGGAAGGTCTTGTCGGCAACAGCCGGCAAGCGCAGCACCCGATAGGCCGCCTCGCGCAGATCGATCTGCGTGCTGTCAAACGGACGATTCACGGGTACGACGCTACGTACATCGCGCCGCACGCGCGGAGTTCCTCCGAGCAGGACCTCGATCGGCATGTTGACTGGCTCGTTGCCAAAGAGCGAGTCGTGCACGATGAGCTGTCCAGTCGCGTCGATCTCTCCAATGACGGCGAACGGACAGCGCTCGCGCTCAGCCATCGCTGCAAAACGTGCAAGCGCGTCCGCTGCGATAGCGAGCACATAACGCTCCTGCGCCTCGTTGCACCAGATTTCCATGGGCGACATCCCTGGCTCGGCGCTCGGCACGGCGCGCAGATCAATGCGCGCGCCGCGCGCACTGTGCGCGACAACTTCCGGAATCGCGTTCGACAGACCGCCCGCACCGACGTCATGTATGAGGGCGATCGGATTGGCCGCACCAAGCGCCCAGCAGGCGTCGATCACCTCCTGGGCGCGCCGCTGCACTTCGGCGTTACCACGCTGCACGGATGCGTAATCAAGTTCCGCCGTGCTGGCGCCACTGCCCATCGACGAGGAAGCGCCGCCGCCCAAGCCGATTAGCATGGCGGGTCCGCCAAGTATCACGAGCTTCGCGCCCACCGGCACTTCGCCCTTCTGCACATGCGCACGGCGTATATTGCCAACACCGCCCGCGATCATGATTGGCTTGTGATAGCCGCGAATGCGCTCCGCACTGTCACCCGGCGCACGCTGCTCGAAGGTCCGGAAGTACCCGCAGATGGCAGGCCGCCCGAACTCGTTATTGAAAGAAGCCGCGCCGATCGGTCCGTCAAGCATGATGTCCAATGCCGAAGCGATGCGCCCCGGCCGGCCAAAATCACGCTCCCACGGGCGGTCGAATCCGGGAAGGCGCAGATGCGACACGGAAAAGCCAGTAAGTCCGGCTTTGGGCTTGGCACCCAAGCCGGTCGCAGCCTCGTCGCGAATCTCGCCTCCGGAGCCCGTGGCCGCGCCGGCAAAGGGCGAGATGGCGGTCGGGTGATTGTGTGTCTCAACTTTGAGTAGTATGTCGATCGGCTCGGTGACACCGCGGTAGATACCGCTTCCCGGCGCCGGAAAGTACCGCACGCCGACGCTGCCGGCGATAACCGCGGCATTGTCCCGGTACGCGGACAGGACGCCGCGCGGACTGCACGCCCGAGTGTTCTTAATCATCGCGAACAGCGATTTATCCTGCACCTTGCCGTCGACGATCCAGCTCGCGTTGAATATCTTGTGGCGGCAGTGCTCTGAATTGGCCTGCGCAAACATCATGAGCTCGACGTCGGTCGGATCGCGCTGCAGGCGTACAAAGCTTGCGTGCAGATAGTCAATCTCGTCGGCTGACAGAGCCAGACCGAGCGCAGCATTCGCCTGCTCGAGCGCCGCGCGTCCCGCCGCAAGTGAAATGCGTGCAAGCGGCGGCGGCGGCGCGCGCTTGAAAAGCTGTGTCGCATCCTGCGCACTGAACAGCACCATCTCTGTCATGCGATCAAATAGGACGGGCGCTATTTGCGCGAGTTGCTCGCGGTCAAGCGTGCGCGAAGCCTGCACGCGATACGAAATGCCGCGCTCGATGCGCCGGACGGCTTCGAGCCCGCAGACATGGGCAATGTCAGTCGCCTTGCTCGACCAGGGTGAAATCGTTCCGTTACGCGGCACAACGAGCAGCAACTCATCGCGCAACGCTGCGGTCACGAGCGGCGCAGAAGTGGAATGCGCCTGCGCCCCGTAGGTCAGCAGCGCCTCAAGAACGCCCTGCTCCTCGACGCTAAGCGTCCGCGCCGCATCGATGAAATGCACGAAGCCAGCGCTAACACTCGTGACCGCAGGCTCGAGCGTACGGAGTCGATCGAGTAGCTTTGCGATCCGGAAGGCGGAAAGTGCCGCAGGGCCTGGAAGATCGAACATGACTCGGAAATGTCGCTATTTCTTGGGCGGCAAATCCCGCGGCGGCACCGAGTACAGCGCGCCTGGAAACTGAGTGATGTTTCCGCCCTCAAAGGGCGTGATCTTGCTGACGCCCTGCTTTTTTACCTCATCCACTCGCAGCACCGAATGCAGCGGCAGGTAGGTGCGCTTGACCCCTTCGAAATCCGCCTTGATGCGCTCCTCGCCCGGATCGACAACCACGGAGGAGCGCTCACCGAACACTATGTCTTCGATCTCCAGGAATCCAAACAAGCTGCCATGACTGACTTTACGGGCGTAAACTTCATAAACCTTGCCCTGATTCACGAACATAATCTTGAAAATGTGACTGGCTGCCATGGGTCTGGGCTCGGCGGCTGCTATGTTGATGGACACATTATATGTCCGGACGCGCCGGGGAAGCGGGTGTGCGCGCAAGGCATTCAGGTGAGAAACGATTTACGGCCTCTGGGGCAACCATGGCGCTACGCCTAAGCGTTGTCAGTGATCACCGGCGCTTACTCGGCGACCGCTGCAGTATCGTGCTGGGTGCAGCGGGCGCCACCATTGGGCGCTCTGCGAGCAACGACTGGGTCCTGCCGGATCCCTTGCGATACGTCTCAGCGCACCATGCACGCATTGCCTGCCGCGACGGGCAGTACTACCTCGAGGACTTGAGCACCAACGGCGTGTACGTCAACGAGGACGATCAGCCGCTCGGCAAGGATGTGGCTCGGCAGCTGCGCAGCGGCGACGTGCTGCGTGTCGGCGAATACTACCTCGTCGTGGCGGTCGAGGAAGAACCGCTGCCTGCGCCGGTTGCCGCAGTCCTGGCGGAACGAGCGCCTGCTGCCACCGCCGTACCGACCGGCATCCGCGAGTTGCGCACGCTTGACCGTGCGGGCCAGCCTGACCTCGGCAGCGCGTTCAACCTCGATGAATTGCTGGTGCCGGATGCCGCAGTGCCGAACAGCGGCCTGCTGCCTGTCAACGCGTACGGACAGGCCGTGCCGGCCGCCGTGCAGGTGAGCGCTGATACCTCCCCCGGGCTTGACGAGGCTGCGATCGCGCGCCGCATCGCGCGCCTTGCGAAGGCGGCAGAGCGCAATACAAAGAACCGCGCCAGCGTCCCGGCACTTTTCGACGTCCAGAGTGGGCTCATTGCTTTCTGCCGCGGCGCCGGCATCGACAGCGAGCGTCTGCCGGCGGACGCGCAGACGCGCCTGATGCATCTCGCCGGTCAGCTTCTTCGTGAGTCGCTGGTCGGCTTGAAGGACCTCGAGCGTTCGCGCGGCGAGATCCGCAACCGCTTTCGTATCGAGATTCAAGCCGACGCCGAAGACACACGCCCCTCGCTCGCCGGCTCGGCGATCGAAGAGCTTCTGCTCAACCTATTCACCCAGCACGAGAGTCGCCAGACGGATGCCGTGCAATGGCTGCGCGAGACGCTCGACTGCGCCAAGGCGCACGAAAATGCAATGGCGCTCGCGTTGCGGGCTGCTTTCACCGAATTCGTCGATCGGCTCGATCCGGCCGAGCTCGAGGCGCGCTTCGAGCGCGCGGGCCGCCGCGGCAAGCTGCGCGGCAACGGCCGCGCTGGGTATTGGGATCTGTACGCCGGCTTTTACCGCAGTCTCATCGAGATGCCGGCCGACCACCTGCCGCACACCTTCGTCGAAGCCTTCGCGAAGGCGTACACGGACGCTCTGAAGAAGCCCGCGCCGTAATAATGATGCGCGCAGGCTGCGCAATCAGGGCCGTGATGCCTCCTGCGATCTTGCGTAGAATCTGCGCATGCCACATATCCGCAGTGTACTCGTCGCTAATCGCGGCGAGATCGCGATCCGTGTCATGCGCGCCGCAAGTGAACTCGGCTTGCGCACCGTCGCAATCTATTCGCAGGAGGATCGCTTTTCCCTGCATCGTACGAAGGCGGACGAAGCGTATCTAGTCGGTCGCGACAAGAGCCCGGTCGACGCGTATCTCGACATTGACGACCTGTTGCGCATCGCGCGCGAAGCCCACGTCGACGCGATTCATCCCGGCTACGGCTTCTTAGCCGAAAACCCACAATTCGCGCAGGCCTGCGCGCAGGCAGGAATAATCTTTATCGGCCCAGCGCCGCAAACCATGCGCACGCTGGGCAACAAGGTGACGGCGCGCAATCTTGCGAGCTCGGTTAAGGTGCCGGTCATGCCCGCGACTCCGCCGCTGCCAGCGGATCTTGAGGCCTGCGCGCGTCTCGCCCGCGACATCGGCTACCCAGTGATGCTGAAGGCAAGCTGGGGCGGCGGTGGCCGCGGTATGCGCGTGGTCGAGAACGAGCCGCAGCTCGCTGAGCTGCTTCCCATCGCGCGGCGCGAGGCGCTGGCAGCCTTCGGCAACGACGAGGTCTACCTCGAGAAACTCGTGCGCCACGCGCGTCACGTCGAAGTGCAGATCCTCGGCGACTCGCATGGCGGCCTTGTGCATGTGTTTGAGCGCGATTGCACCGTGCAGAGGCGCAATCAGAAGGTTGTGGAGCGCGCGCCGGCGGTGTTTCTCACCGACGCCGGGCGTGCGGAGTTGTGCGCCGCTGCACTTGCGATCGGACGCGCGGTCCATTACCTCAACGCCGGCACCGTCGAGTTCCTGCAGGACGCGGACAGCGGCAAGTTCTATTTCATCGAGGTTAACCCGCGCATTCAGGTGGAGCATACGGTGACCGAATGCGCCACCGGAATCGATCTCGTCAAAGCACAAATCCGCATTGCCGGCGGCGCGCGCATCGGTGCGCCCGAAAGCGGTGTGCCTCTGCAGGCCGACATCCACATCACAGGTCACGCACTGCAGTGCCGGATCACGACGGAGGATCCGGAGAATAACTTCATTCCGGACTACGGCAAGATTACCGCCTACCGCAGCCCCGCAGGGTTTGGCGTGCGCCTCGACGCCGGCACCGCGTATACCGGCGCGATCATCACCCGCTCCTACGACTCGCTCTTGGTCAAGGTCACAGCGTGGTCGCCGACACCGGAGGAAACCATCGCGCGCATGCACCGTGCCCTGTGGGAGTTTCGCATTCGCGGCGTGGTCACGAACCTGCGCTTTCTCGAGCAGCTCATCATGAGTCCGCGCTTTGCCCGCGCTGATTACACCACGCGCTTCATTGAGGAAACTCCGGAGCTTTTCCGCTGGCCGCGCAGGCGCGATCGCGCGACACGCATCCTACGGTACATCGGCGAGACGATCGTCAACGGCGCGCCGGAAACAAAGAATCGAGTGCGCCCAGCGCGCCTCAGCGCTCCGCGGCTGCCACAGATTGCGTTGCCGGCGCCAGCGCCGGGCAGCAAGCAGAAGCTTGACGAGCTCGGACCAGAGCGCTTCACGCGTTGGATGCTGAACGAATCGCGCGTTCTCATTACCGACACAACGATGCGCGATGCGCACCAGTCGCTCCTAGCGACACGCATGCGCACGATTGACATGACCGCGATCGCGCCCTACTACGCAAGTCTCCTGCCCGAGCTCTTCTCAGTCGAATGTTGGGGAGGCGCGACCTTCGATGTGGCGTTGCGCTTTCTGCGCGAGGATCCGTGGCTGCGCCTGAGCACGCTTCGCGAGCAGATGCCGAACCTGCTCCTGCAGATGCTGCTGCGCTCGGCCAACGCTGTCGGCTATACCAACTATCCGGACAACGTCGTGCGCTTCTTCGTGGCGCGCGCCGCCGAGCGCGGCGTCGATCTGTTCCGGATTTTCGATTCGCTCAACTGGGTTGAGAATATGCGCGTCGCCATCGATGCGGTGCTCAAGGCCGGCAAGCTGTGCGAGGCGGCGATCTGTTACAGCGGCAACTTGAGCGATCCGCGCGAAAAGAAGTACACGCTAGATTATTACCTGGAGCTTGCCCGCGGGCTCAAGGCAGCGGGTATCCACATTCTCGGCATCAAAGACATGGCGGGGCTGTGCCAACCACGAGCGGCGTACGAGCTGGTGAAGGCTCTGAAGGATGAGATCGGCCTGCCCGTTCACTTCCATACGCATGATACCAGCGGCATTGCCGCCGCAAGTGTGCTCGCCGCTATCAATGCGGGCGTCGACGCGGTCGACGGCGCGATCGACGCCATGAGCGGGCTTACTTCTCAGCCGAATCTGGGCTCGATCATCGAGGCGCTGCGCCACGGTCCGCGCGCGAGCGGCATCGATCCGGCGAAGCTGCGCATGATCTCGGTCTATTGGGAGCAGGTGCGCAAGCTGTATGCCGCGTTCGAAAGCGATATACGCGCCGGGACATCCGAGGTCTACGTACATGGCATGCCTGGCGGACAGTATACGAATCTGCGTGAACAAGCGCGCGCGCTTGGCATCGAGGATGCGCGCTGGCCGGAAGTGGCGCAAGCGTACGTCAGCGTGAACGAGATGTTCGGCGACATCATCAAGGTCACGCCGACGTCAAAGACTGTCGGTGATCTCGCGCTCCTCATGATCACGAGCGGCCTCACAGCCGAGCAGGTTCTCGATCCGCAAACCCAAATCGGTTTTCCCGAGTCGGTGGTGCAGTTCTTCCATGGCGATATTGGCCAACCGCTCGGCGGATTTCCTGCGCAGTTGCAACGTAAAATTCTCAAAGGCGCAACCCCGCTTGTCGAGCGCCCGGGCGCATCGCTGCCCGAGGTGGATCTGGAGGCCGAGCGCGCGAAGATCAGCCAGAAGCTGCCGCGCCCGATCAACGATGAAGACTTGGCGTCGTATCTTATGTATCCGCGAGTGTGGCTCGACTATGCCGCCGAGCGCGTCCACTACGGCGATGTGTCGGTCCTACCGACGTCCGTGTTCTTCTACGGAATGGAGCCGCGGCAGGAGATCAGCGTTAGTCTCGAGCGCGGCAAGACCCTGATCGTTCTGTACGTCACCACCAGCGAACCCCACGAGGATGGCACGCGCACCGTGTACTTTGAGTTGAACGGCCAGCCCCGCTCGGTGCGCGTGCCGGATAAGAGCCAAGTCGCAAAACGTCCGCCGCAGAGGAAGGCCGAGCCCGGTAATCCGCTGCAGCTTGGCGCGCCGATGCCCGGAACGATAACAACCATCAGCACAGCGCTCGGCCGCAAAATTGCGCGCGGCGACATCCTAGCGACACTCGAAGCCATGAAAATGGAAACCGCAGTGCGCGCCGAGGGCGATGGCGAAGTCGTCGAGATTCTTGCAACGCCCGGCCAGCAGGTCGACGCCAAGGACCTACTGATCGTCCTTTCTTAGTGGGAGCGGCTTGCGCCCGATTACGATTGGAACCTGCCATACCG
>DAITPA010000036.1:0-18801 GCA_036833805.1 Steroidobacteraceae bacterium
GAGGTCGCGCCGCGCGTCTAAGTCACACACGCCGCGCACTGTGGCGCTGCCCGGACCGTCAAAATTGATCGCCGCGCCCCAGGGCGTGTGGTGGCGGTCGGTGAAGAATGCCGGCGCATATTGCTGCAGATAGTTGCCTTCCGGGCCGAAGTGGTTGTACACCACGTCGAGCATCAGCGCGAGGCCGCGGCGGTGCGCGGCCGCAACCAGCGATTTGAGTTCCTCGGGGGTTCCGTAGGCGGCATCGGGCGCGTACGGCAGCACGCCGTCGTATCCCCAGCCGCGCGCGCCGGGAAAATCCGCGATCGGCATGAGTTCGATCACGGTTACGCCAAGCTCAGCCAAGTAGTCAAGACGCTGTTCGACGCCGGCAAAGGTTCCCGCGGGCGTGAACGTGCCGACGTGCAGCTCATAGAGCACGGCCTCGTGCCACGGACGGCCGCGCCACGCCGCGTCGTGCCAGGCAAACGAACAGGGATCAACCACCAGGCTCGGTCCCTGCGCATCCTCGGGGTTGCAACGCGAGGCGGGATCGGCGACCTCAAGTTTGCCGTCGATCCGGAAGCGGTAACGGCTGCCCGCCTGCGCAGCGTCGCTCACCACCTCGAACCAGCCGTCCGGCAACGCCTGCATGGCAAGCACCCGCGCTGTGCCCGCGCCCGCGAGCATGAGGTCGACTCGGCGTGCTGCCGGCGCCCACAGGCGAAAGCGCACGCCATCGGCGACGAGCTCCGCGCCGAAGGGCATGCGGTGCCGGCGGCGCACGGCGCTAGTCATCCGCGCTCGCCACCAGCAATGCGACCGAGCGTCCCTGCAATGGATAGGGCTCAGCGCCGGCGTAGCGCTCAGCGGCAAACGGATCGGTGTCGAGCGCCGTGTCGAGCACCCGGGTCCAGGCGCCTTCCTGCAGCAATTGCGGCAGCGCGAAGTCGATGGCTTCGTGATGTGCGTTGAAGAGCACAAGGAAATTGCGGTCCTTCACGGGCTGTCCGTGCCGGTCGATGCGGCGGATCGCGGTGCCCGCAAGATACACACCGAGACAGCGTGTGAACGCCTGGTTCCATTCCTGCTCGGTCATCTCGCCGCCTTCGGGCGTGAACCACATGACTTCTTTCGCCTCGTCGGCGGTGCTGTGCTCTTGCAGAAAGCGCCGGCGCCTGAACACCGGATGCTGTCGGCGCAGCTCTATGACTCCCGCCACGAAGTCATAGAGCTGCTGTTGTTCCTTGCCGAGCTCCCAATTGAGCCAGGAAATCTCGTTGTCCTGGCAATAGGCGTTGTTATTGCCGTTTTGCGTGTGGCCGGTTTCGTCCCCTGCGAGCAGCATCGGCACGCCTTGCGATAACAACAGCGATACCACGAGATTGCGCTTCTGACGCGCGCGCAGCGCGTTCACCGCCGGATCGTCGCTCGGCCCCTCGACGCCGCAATTCCATGCGAGGTTGTTGTCGTTGCCGTCGCGGTTTTCCTCGCCGTTCGCCTCATTGTGCTTGCCGTTGTAGCTCACGAGGTCGTGCAGCGTGAAGCCGTCGTGCGCGGTCACGAAGTTAATGCTGGCGTGCGGCTTCCTGCCGCTCGCCTCGTAGAGATCGCTCGAGCCCATGAAGCGCCGCGCGAAGTCGCCGATAAGCCCGCCATCGCCTTTCCAATAGGCGCGCATGGTGTCGCGGTATTTGTCGTTCCACTCATTCCAGCCTGCTGGAAAGTTGCCGACCTGATAGCCGCCCGCGCCGACGTCCCACGGCTCGGCGATGAGCTTGACTTGGGAGAGCACCGGATCCTGGCCGATCGTATCGAAGAAGGAACCCAGGCGGTCGACGTCAAAGAGCTCGCGCGCGAGTGCCGAGGCGAGATCGAAGCGGAAGCCGTCGACGTGCATCTCGAGAACCCAGTAGCGCAGTGAATCCATGATGAGCTGCAGCACGCGCGGGTGCTGCAGGTTCAAGGTGTTGCCGCAACCGGTGAAGTCCGTGTAGTAGCGCGGATCCTCCGGGGTCAAGCGGTAATGTGAGGCGTTGTCGATGCCGCGAAAGCACAGCGTCGGCCCGAGCTCATTGCCCTCGGCCGTGTGGTTGTAGACCACATCCAAAATCACCTCGATGCCCGCGGAATGCAGCGTCTTCACCATCGTCTTGAACTCGCTGATGCGGCCGCTCGCGCAGTAGCGCATGTCGGGCGCGAAGAAGCCTATGGTGTTATAGCCCCAATAGTTGCGCAGCCCGCGATCGAGGAGATTTCGGTCGTCGACGAAGTTATGCACCGGCATCAGCTCAACGGCGGTGACGCCCAAGCGCAGCAGGTGTTCAATCACCGGCGCTGTGGCAAGCCCGGCATAGGTGCCGCGCAGCGGCGCGGGCACCTTAGGATGGTTCTTGGTAAAGCCGCGCACGTGCAGCTCGTAGATGACAGTGTCGTGCCAGCCGACCCGCGGCGGCCGGTCATCGCCCCAGGTGAAGGCCGGGTCGACGACGCGACATTTGGGCATGCCGCTGGCATTGTCGCGTCTGTCAAAGGATAGGTCCGCCTTCGCATTGCCGACGCGGTAGCCAAAATGCGCGTCGCTCCAGCGCAGGGTTCCGTCGAGGTGCTTCGCGTACGGCTCGATCAGGAGTTTGTTCGGATTGAAGCGGTGTCCCTGCAACGGCTCGTACGGACCGTGGACGCGGTAGCCGTATAGAAGTCCGGGTCGCGCTTCGGGCAGGTAGGCGTGCCAGATGTCGTCGGTACGCTCGTGCAATGCAACGCGCTGCGATTCGCGCCTTCCCGTCGAATCGAACACGCACAGTTCAACCTTGGTCGCATGCGCGGAGAACAGCGAAAAGTTGACGCCTTCACCGTCCCAGGTGGCGCCGCGCGGTGTCGGCGTACCCGGCCAGACCGCCGTTATGGGCGACGTCGCGGCCGACTGCGGAGAGGCGGGTTGATCCATGGCAGGTCCCTAACAGTGTGGTGCGCCGTCAGGCGCTGAAGGCAGTGAGCGCGTGCAGCGGAATGGGCGCCCAATCCGGCCGGTTACCGAGCTCGTAGCGCAGCTCGTACAGCGCTTTCTCAATTTCAAATAAGACAATGAGCGGCTGCACTTCTGCAAAAGATTCATACAAATGGCAGGCGCGCGCAACCTCGTCGTACATCTTCACGAACGTGTCGCGCACCGCCCGCTCCCACTCCTGCAGGAGGGCGTCCCACTTCGCCAAATCATCGCTCGTCTGCGGAGTGCAGCGTTGCAGCGCCGCGTGGCGCGCGTAGGCGAAGGAGCGCAGCATGCCGGCGACGTCACGCAGCGGCGATTGTTTTTCGCGACGTTCGGCAAGCGTGCGCGTGGGCTCGCCTTCGAAATCGACAATCACGAAATCATTGCGGGCAACGAGCACCTGGCCAAGATGATAGTCGCCGTGCACGCGGATCTTGAGGGCGCGCAGCTCTTGCACGCCACTGCGGTCGATGCGTTGCAGGAGCGTGTCGCGCGCGAGCAGCAATGTGGAAGCCTCGGCCCGCGCGCCAGCCGGCAAACGCTCGATCGCGCCTGCAAGAAGAGCGAAGGTTGAATCGACGGCGCCGCTTGCGCGCTCGCGCCAGGCGCGCAGATCCGCAGGCATGGTGGGGGCAGCCGCAAACACCGGATCCTCGGTAGGCGTCGCGAGCGCGCAGTGCAGCTGTGCCGTGCGCATAGCGAGCGTGCGTATCAGGGCAAGATACGCGCCGTGCGCATCGGCGCTCGGCGGCTCGCCGCTGCGCTGATCGCCGAGAAAGCGCACCAGGTAGTTGACCGTATAGTCCCAGCCGTCACCTTGGTTCAGGACGAAGGCTTGCAGCAGTGCCAGCGTTGCGCTCGTGCCGTCGTCGCGTTGATATTCGACCACGCCGGCAACCGGCGCGATGTGCGCAAAGTGCGCGACCTCGGTGAGAAAGCGGCCGATCTCCGCCTCCGGGTTCACGCCCGACTGCAGCCGGCGGTAAAGCTTGAGGAATAACCTGTCGCCGCACTTCAAAGCGGTATTGCTGCATTGGGCGAGTGGCGCACCTGCGGCGAGACTGGCGCTCGTCGCGCCGCGCAGCTGCGTATAGGCCGCCGTGGGCAAAAAGACAATTTTGCAGTGCTCGCCGCGCAGTTCCTGTGCCGCACCGATCGACTCGACGACGGCGCGGCCAAAAACCTCGTCTGCCGACGCATCGGCGAGCACGCCGACCGCGGCTTGCTGGCGAACCCGAGCGATGGCGAGTGGCTGCAGCTTTGCCCAGCGCGACTCGGGCACATCCTCGAATGCGATCGCGAGCGGCATAAAGTAGCGTGCACTCTCGCCGCCGCTTGCGACATCGATGAGCGTCAGCATCCAGTGCCCGAGCTTATCGTGCCATTCAAGATGATCCCAAAGCTGCGCGTGCGCGATGACGGTTCCCTTGCCGCCGAACCAGCGCTGCGCGGTGATGAAGGCCGGCAAGAGGCGCTCCTCAAGCTGCGTGCGCAGCTTCGTGGCGGCGCTGGCGCGCCACGCGGTGACGCGCTCGGGGAAGAAACTTGCCCAGGAATCGATCAGCACCAGCACCGGAACGTCCTCGCGCGGCAGGCGCTCCTCGTGCCACGTCGGCGCCGCGGCGTCACGACTTAAGCGGAACCAGTAAAAGCCATAGCCTGGCAGGGTCAAGAGATACGGCAGCTCGCCGATCGGAGGGAACGGCGTCTGCCCGAGGAGCTCAATCGGCACCGCACCCTTGTGGACCGCGAGATTAATCTCGACCGGCTGCGCCGAGCGCGCAAGGTTTGCGACGCACAGGATGGTGTCATCGCCGTATTGACGCAGATACACCAGCACCTTGCGGTTGCCGGGGCGCACGAATTTTAGCGTGCCGCGGCCGAAGGCCTGGGAGGTCTTGCGGATCTGCAACATGCGCTTCATCCAATTAAGGAGCGAGGCGCGGTCGCGTGTCTGCGCTTCAACATTGACTGCCTCGTAGCCATAGACCGAATCCATGATCGGCGGCAGATACAGGCGCTGCGGATCGGCGCGCGAAAAGCCTGCATTTCTGTCCGGGCTCCACTGCATCGGCGTGCGCACGCCATTTCTGTCGCCGATATAGAAGTTATCGCCCATGCCGATCTCGTCGCCGTAATAGATGATCGGTGAGCCGGGCATCGACAACAGCAGGCTGTTCATCAGCTTGATCCGATCCAGGTCATTTTCCAGAAGCGGCGCGAGCCTGCGGCGGATCCCGAGATTCAAGCGCGCACGCGGATCGGCGGCGTACATCTGATACATGTAGTCGCGCTCTTTGCTCGTGACCATCTCGAGGGTGAGCTCGTCGTGGTTGCGCAGAAAGATGGCCCACTGCGCATTCGGCGGGATATCCGGAGTCTGCAGCATGATCTCCACGATCGGATGGCGGTCTTCCTGCGCGATGGCCATGTACATGCGCGGCATCAGCGGAAAGTGGAACGCCATGTGGCATTCGTCGCCGTCGCCAAAATAGTCGCGCACGTCTTCGGGCCACTGATTGGCTTCTGCGAGCAGCACGCGATCCGCGTAGTGCTCATCAATTACCTTGCGGATGCGCTTCACGATGGCGTGCGTCTCGCGCAGATTCTCGTTGCTGGTGCCTTCGCGCTCGATCAGGTACGGAATCGCATCAAGGCGCAGCCCGTCCACCCCCTGGTCGAGCCAGAACCCCATGACGCGCATGAGCGCGCGCAAGACGTGCGGATGGTCGAAGTTCAGATCCGGCTGGTGGCTGAAGAAGCGGTGCCAGTAATAGGCCTTGGCCAGCGGATCGAAACTCCAATTGGAGCTTTCGGTGTCGGTGAAGATGATACGCGTGCCGGCATAGCGGTCCGGGGTATCGTTCCAGACGTAGAAATTGCGCTTCGAGGATCCCGCGGGCGCGCGCCGTGCGGCCTGGAACCACGGATGCTGGTCGGAGGTGTGATTGATCACGAGCTCCGTAATGACTCGCAGCTCACGCCGGTGCGCCTCGTCGACGAAGGCGCGGAAATCCGCGCGGCTGCCGTACGCCGGATGGATATTCGTGTAGTCCGCGATGTCGTAACCGTCATCGCGCAGCGGCGAGGGATAGAACGGCAGGAGCCAGATGGCGTTGACCCCCAGATCCTGGATGTAGTCGAGCTTGCGTGTCAGCCCTGCAAGATCGCCGATGCCGTCGTCATTGCTGTCGCAAAAGGCGCGCACGTGCACCTCGTAGATGACAGCATCCTTGAACCAGAGCGGATCGCGCGGATGAGGTGCGGCGGGCGCGTTCAGGTCACGTGAAGTAGTCAAAGTCCCGCTCGCTGCGCACATGGTGCCGAATGCGGAAGATATGGCCCGGGGCGTGTTGCGGGTCGAGGGCGACGTAATTGCGCGCGCCTTGCCACAGGTACCTCGTGCCGGAAAGCAGGTCGTGCACCTGGAATGACTGCTCCGCGGCGACGTCAATGGCGCGCAAGTCGAGTTCGACCCAGCCTGCCTGCAGGTGCTGCGGATCGAGATTGACGACGATCAGGAGCGCCTCGCTACGTTCTGCGTTCGTCTTGCTGTAGGCAAGCAGCGAGTCGTTGTCGATGCGATGGAATTTGAGATCGCTGTTGGTCTGCAGTGGCGCGTGCTCGCGGCGTATGCCGTTCACCCTGGCGATGAAGTCGCACAGACTGTCGGGTCGTTCAAGGTTCCAGTGGCGCAGCTGGTACTTCTCCGAGTCCAAGTACTCTTCGCTGCCCGGTTCGCGCGCGTTGTGCTCCATGAGCTCGAATGCGGGGCCATAGATCCCGTAGCTTGCCCCGAGGGTTGCGGCAAGGACGAGCCGGATCATGAAGGCCGCGCGACCGCCGAATTGCAGGTATTCGGTCAGGATGTCCGGCGTGTTGGGCCACAGGTTCGGCCTGAAGAATTCGCTGAGCGGCGCGGTGGTGAGCTCGGTGAAGTATTCGCTGAGCTCGGACTTCGTATTGCGCCAGGCGAAGTAGTTATACGACTGGCCGAAGCCCAGTTTTGCCAGGCGATACATCGCCGCGGGGCGGGTGAACGCCTCGGCGAGAAAAATCACGTCCGGCCGCGTTTGCCGCACCTCGGCGATCAACCACTCCCAGAACGCGAAAGGCTTGGTATGCGGGTTGTCCACGCGGAAGATCCGCACGCCCTCGGCCATCCAATATTCAACGATGCTCTTAAGCTCCACCCACAACTCGCGCCACGCATCACTGGCAAAATTAAAAGGATAGATGTCCTGGTATTTTTTTGGCGGGTTCTCGGCATATTGAATACTGCCGTCCGGACGATGCAGAAACCACTCCGGGTGCTCGTGCACATAAGGATGGTCGGGACTGCACTGAAAGGCGAGGTCAAGAGCGATTTCCATGCCAAGCTCTTCCGTCCTCGTAAGCAGACGGCGAAAATCATCAAGCGTGCCAAGCTGCGGATGTACTGCCTTGTGACCGCCCGCATCGGCGCCGATCGCCCATGGGCTGCCGACATCGTCGGCTGCGGCAGCAATATGATTGTTTGGGCCTTTGCGCTCGGTCACGCCGATCGGATGGATCGGCGGCAGATACAGGACGTCAAAACCCATGGCTGCAACATAGGCAAGCCGCGCCTCGCAATCCGCGAACGTGCCATGCACGCCGGGCATTGCAGAAGTCGAGCGCGGAAAGAGTTCGTACCACGTGGAGAAGCGCGCCCGCTCCCGTTCGACTTCGACTTTGAGCGGCGGCTCATGGCGCAGTACGAGCTGCGGATCCGGATAACGGTGCGCGTAGTCGCTCAGGATTGCGCTGGCGGCAAGCGCCGCGCGCTCTTCGCGTCCGCGTTTCGCATCGGTGAGCGCATTAGCCCATTCCGTAAGGCGGCGCGCATCCACTTTGGGAGCGCGCAGGGCGAGCGCCACGGCGTGTTGTGCGCCCAGTACGAAATCGACCTCGGTTTCCTGGGCCGCCGCGAATCTTTTCTTGAAGTCGCGCTGCCAGCTGCGGGCCGCATCTACCCAGGCGCACACCGTGTATTCGTATTGGCCGAGTTCGCGCACCGTAAATCGCGCCTGCCAGAGGTCATTGCCGAGTGGCAGAAGTGGCGTCGTCTGCCATGCATTGGACTTCGCAAACCTGAACAGCAGCGCGCCGTCGATCTGGTCATGGCCGTCGGTGAATATACGCACCTCGACTTTGACCTCTTCGCCGCTGACGCGGCGCACCGCAGCGCTGCCGCCGTCGACTTGCGGCTCGATATCCTCGATAACGACGCGAATCGTTGCCATGGCCGCGCGGCTGCTTGGCTCAATCCGGTGTGAGAAAGAGTACGCCGAGCGGCGGCAACCGCAGAGCTAGCGAGTGGAAACGGCCGTGCGCAGGCAAGGGCGCGGCCACAACTCCGCCGAAGTTACCGACACCGCTGCCGCCGTATTCGGCCGCGTCACTGTTGAGACGTTCGCGCCAGAAGCCGCCGCGCGGTACGCCGATGCGGTAGTCGGTGCGCAACGCTGGCGTGAAGTTGCACACGACCAGCACCAGCTCGCCGCCGGCGCTCTTCCTCAGGAACGCAATGACGCTCGACTCGCTATCGGTGCAGTCAATCCACTCGAAGCCTTCCCAGCTGAAGTCGAGCGCGTGCAGCGGCGTGGCAGCACGATAGAAGCGATTGAGCTCGCGCACCCAATTCTGCATGCCCGCGTGCAGTGGATACTGCAGCACGTGCCAGTCAAGGCTGCCATCGTGGTGCCATTCGCTTCTTTGGCCGAACTCGCCGCCCATGAAGAGGAGCTTCTTGCCGGGGTGACCCCACATGTAGCCAAGGAGCAGGCGCAGATTGGCGAACTGCTGCCACTCGTCACCGTGCATCTTGCCGAGGAGTGAGCCTTTGCCGTAGACAACCTCATCGTGCGACAGCGGCAGTACGAAGTTCTCGGTGAATGCGTACCACAGGCTGAAGGTCAGCTGTCCAAGGTGGTACTTGCGAAACAGCGGATCGGTTGCGAAGTAACGCAGCGTGTCGTGCATCCACCCGAGGTTCCATTTGAGCCCGAACCCTAGCCCGCCCAAATAGGTCGGCCGTGACACCATCGGCCAAGCGGTCGACTCTTCGGCAATCGTGTGCACGTCGCGGCGGTCACGGTAGACCGCCTCGTTCAGCTTTTTAAGGAAGGAAACTGCGTCGAGGTTCTCATTGCCGCCGTACGTATTCGGGATCCACTCGCCGCGGCTGCGACCGTAGTCGAGATACAGCATGGAGGCGACGCCGTCGACGCGCAGCGCATCCGCATGAAACCTATTCAGCCAGAAAAGCGCGCTGCTCGCGAGAAAGTCGCGCACTTCGGCGCGGCCATAGTTGAAAATCGCGCTCTTCCATTCGGGATGAAAGCCCTGGCGCGGGTCGGCGTGCTCATAGAGGTGCGTGCCGTCAAAGTAGGCAAGTCCGTGCTCATCGTTCGGAAAGTGTGACGGCACCCAGTCGAGGATCACGGCAACACCCCGCTGGTGCAGGCAGTCAATCAAATACATGAGATCCTGGGGCGTGCCGTAGCGCGACGTGGGCGCGAAATATCCCGTAACCTGGTAGCCCCACGAGCCGTAGAACGGATGCTCCATGATCGGCATGAGCTCCACGTGCGTGAAGCCCATGTCGAGCGCGTAGTCGCCCAGTTGCTGCGCCAGCTCCCGATAGGAGAGCGAGCGGTTGCCTTCTTCGGGCACGCGGCGCCATGACCCTGCGTGCACCTCGTAGATCGACCAGGGCGCGGGTAATGTATTCGCGTCAGCGCGGCGTTTGATCCATTCGCTGTCGCCCCAAGTGTAATCCAGATCCCAGACTACCGAGGCGGTACGCGGCGGTGGCTCGCAGAAAAACGCGAACGGATCACTCTTGTCGACGCAGTAGCCGCCGTGCTGGGAGACGATCTGATACTTGTAGCGTGCGCCGGGCCCGACGCCCGCGACAAAGCCCGACCAGATGCCCGAGGAATCGCCGCGCGCTTCTAAGGGATGCGCAGCCCCGTCCCAGCCGTTGAAGTCACCGACCACGGCCACCGAGCGGGCGTTTGGCGCCCAGAGCGCGAAATGCGTGCCGGCAGGCTCGCGCGTGGCGGCATTCGCGCGCCGGGGATGGGCACCGAGCTTTTCGTATGAATCGAAATAGGTCCCTTCCTTGAACAGATAAATGTCTTGCTCGGTCAGCACCGGGGCAGTCTAGCAAGGACCATGCCGAGGCTTCGATTCTTTTAGAACGGCGTGCTGATGACCAAATGCCAGCCGGACAGGTCTCCTGCGAAGCGATAACCGATGCCAAGGCGTGGCAGCTGGAAGGTGCGGATTTGCCAAGGCGGCAGCGCGCCGATCATGAACCCCGGTTCGAACTGCAAATGACTCGCTCGCGTGCCCTCGACCGGCGGCCGCGGCGCATCCGGAAAGTAGTCGGCGAAGGTATAGACGCTCAACTCGATTTCGTGCTGGCCGAGCGTAACACCAGTCCCGCGCCGTAGCTCAAAGCCGTTTCGCAGGCGTAACAAGTTGTCGTTCGGCACGGCGGAGCTCTTGGATATGACGCCCGCGAACAGCACGTCGTTAAGCACACGCGCCTCAATGCCATGGTTCCACCACTTATAGGTGCTGGTCGTGCCAAGGCCATACAACCAGCCATTGAAATCAGCCGAAGCAAAGCTGCCGCCGGCACGCACATAAGGCTCAAGGTGCCAATGCTCATCGAGCGGGTAGTCAAGCTGTAAACCCGGCACCAAGCTGACAGCATCCAAATGCGCCGGCAGCTGCGAGTGCACGAGGTCGATCGGCGAGAAGTTGAAGAAGCCGACGGCCGCCGGCAGCGTGAGATTAAGGCCCGGCGCATCCTCGCTCGCCCCCCGCAAGGAGTAGCTGAATGGCAGCCGGTAGACGAGGAGCGTGCGACCGGACACATCGTAGACTCCGGAGCCGAGCTCGGTCGCAAACACATAGCTTGCGGGCTGGCTTGCGGGCGGCGCCGCGGCAGGTGCGGCGGTCGCCGCCGTGCTGCCGTAGAGCCAAACGGAAAATACGCCAAATGCCCATTTATTCATGGCTTATGATGCAGACCCTGCACGAAAGTTCACAACGAAGGCAAACACTTGGACAAGCCTAACCCGACCCGGCCGATTGTGATCGGTCACCGCGGCGCGTGTGGCTATGTCCCCGAGCACACGCTGACGTCGTACTTCATTGCAATTCAGCAGGGCGCGGACTTTGTCGAGCCCGACCTTGTCATGACGCAGGACGCGATACTCGTCGCGCGCCACGAAAACGAAATCGGCGCGACCACCAATGTCGCCGATCACGTTGAGTTCGCTACCCGTCGCAAAGCCAAAGTCGTTGATGGCGTCGCGATGGAGGGTTGGTTCACAGAAGATTTTACGCTTGCGGAACTGAAGACGCTGCGCGCGCGCGAGCGTATCGCCGATGTGCGTCCCGACAATGTACGCTTCGACGGCCAGTTTGAGGTTCCAACATTCGAGGAGATTCTCGCGCTGGTGCGCGCCGTAGAGAGCGAGCGTGGCGTGCGCGCGCAGCTTCTGGGGCTGCCCGCGCCTGCCCGCGTCGGTGTCTATCCTGAGACCAAGCACCCGAGCTATTTCAAAAACCTGGGCCTTGCGATGGAGGGGCCGCTCGTCGCGGCGCTCGCGCGCTGGGACTTTGCAGGGCCTGATGCGCCGGCATTTCTGCAGTCATTCGAAGTCGGCAATCTCGCCGCGTTGCGCACGATGACGCAGCTGCCGATCGTGCAGCTTGTCGAGTCGGAAGGCCAGCCGTACGATTTCCTCGCAGGCGGCGATCGGCGCAGCTACGCAGATCTCATGACGCCCGCAGGTCTGGCGGAAGTCGCCCGCTACGCCAGCGCCATCGGCGTCAACAAGACGCTCATCATCCCGAGGAACGCGGATGACTCGCTCGGGCGGCCAACGACGCTCGTGGCCGACGCCCATGCGCAGGGGCTTCTGGTGCACGGCTGGACATTTCGTGCCGAGAACTATTTTCTGCCGCGACGGTTTCGCTCAAGTAGTGCGCGCGCGCGGCGCGGCAATCTTGGCGCGGAACTGGCGGCATATCTTGCGACCGGCATGGATGGGTTTTTCACAGATCAGCCGGACTTGGGCGTGCGCGGCCGCGATTCGTTTCTTGCGACGCGCTAGTTGCCGAGACGGGCCTTGAGCTCATCGAGCTCAATTCTCACCTGCCGCAGCTCTTGTTCGACGCGCTCAAGACGCGTCGGCGGGAGCGCTGCAGAAACCTCATCCGGCTCGGCGGCGCGCGCAGTCGTTGCAACTTCGCCGCTGAATAAATGCGCGTAGCGTGAATCGCGCCTTCCTGGTTCGCGTGGCAAGCGTGTGACGAACGGACCGTCGGCGCGCGCGGCAAGCGCCTCGAGCGTCGTTTCAACCACGCCCGCATCGGACAGCGGCGCCATGCGGCTCGCACGCGTGCGCAGCTCCCCGGGCGTCTGCGGACCGCGCAGCAGTAACTCGCACAGGAGCGCAAGCTCCTGCGGCGAGAACTTGAGCGTGCCGTATTCGCTGTTGCAAAAACGGTGCTGGTATTTTGCGACCCGGCTGCCGAAGCCCGATTTTTCCATGATGAAGTGGCGGCGTGCCAAGGTATCCACGATGTGCTGCACACTCGGCTCATCGAGTGCCATTACGGGATCGCGATTGCTCTTCTGATTGCAGGCATTCATTAGAGCATTGAGCGACAGAGGGTATTGATCGGGCGTCGTGATCTGTTTTTCGATGAGGCAGCCGATGATGCGCGCCTCTTCGGGCGTAAGCTCAATGTTCATGCGCGCATGATACGCGGCTGCGCCTCGAGCGCCTTCAGGATTCTTCGCGTCAGCAACGCCGCCTCCTGGGCTTCCGCCACCACTGATTCGGCGCGCGCCGGATGCGCCAGGAGATAGCCCTGCACGCCTATCGGGCCGAATTGCGCGAGCACCGCAAGTTGTTCGGTGCGCTCGACGCCTTCAGCCATGACCTGCAGACCCAAGCCATGACAGAGCGTGATGATCGAGCGCGAAATGGCGGCCGAGCGCGGATTTGAGTCGACGGATTCCACGACACTGCGATCGAGTTTGACGCGCGTGATCGGCAACTGTTCCAGAGAGGTGAGCGACGAGTAGCCGCTGCCGAAGTCATCGAGCGCGATGCCAATACCGAGCGAGCGCAGACGCCGCAGCGCCTCGATCGTCGGGGCACCGGTCTGAAACACTGTCTCCGTGAGTTCAAGCTCGAGCGCCGCGGGCGGCAGGCCGGTCGCGGCGAGCGCCTGCGTAACCTGCTCGACAAAGGCGCTCTCCATGAACTGCATCGGCGAGACATTGATGGCGACGCAGGCGTGGTGCCAGCCCTGCTCGCGCCAGCGCACGACGTCTTCGGTGGCGGTGCGCAGCACCCATTCAGTGAGCTCGTGGATAAGCCCGGTCTTCTCCGCGATGTGAATGAATTCGGTGGCGGTTGCTATCCGGCCGTCGGGCTTCTTCCAGCGCAACAGTGCCTCGACGCCGATCGTCTCCAACGTATGCAGCGCAACCTGCGGCTGATACATCAGCAGCAACTCGCCTGCATCCACCGCGCGCCGCAGCGATTGTTCGAGACGAAAACGCTGTGCCGCTGCGTCGTACAGCGCCGGCCGGTAGAAGGTAAAGCGATTGCGGCCCAATTCCTTGGCGCGAAACAAGGCCACGTCGGCGGCGCGCAGCAGCGCTTCGGAATCCGCCGCATGATCGGGGAATACGCTGGCGCCAATGCTGGCGCTGGTGGAGAGAATCCGACCATCTATCAACAGCGGCTCCTGCAGCGTCGCGACCAGCGCGTCCGCGAGCGCGGCAACTTCCTCGAAGGATTTGACATCCTCCATCAGCACCGTGAATTCATCGCCGCCCAGGCGCGCGAGCAGCGCGCGCGCACCGCTGGCGGCTCGCAGGCGTTCGGTAATGCTCTGCAGCACGCGGTCCCCGAAATTGTGACCCAGCGTGTCGTTGATGGATTTGAAATTATCAAGATCGACGAACAACAGCGCCAGCCGCTCACCGGTCGCGGCAGCGCGCGTCAGCGCCGCAGCGAGGCAGCTCGCAAGCTGCCGCCGATTGGGCAACTGCGTGAGCGGGTCATGATGCGCCAGATGATGCAGCTGCTGCGTGCGCTCGGCGACATGCCGCTCGAGCTCAGCCTGATGAGCGCGCAGCTCGCCCTCGGCGTGCGCAATCTGGTCGGCCATGGCGTTAAAGGATTCCGCGAGCTCATCGATCTCGGCAGAACCGCCGCGCGGCGCACGCGCGGCGCGGTTTCCCGCCGCAAGCGCGCGCGTGGCTGCGGTGAGCCGGCGCACCGGAACCGTGATACTCAAAGAGAAGAGCAGCGACACGGCCAGAAGGACGCCGAGCACGGCGACTCCCGTGCGTGTCAAGGTGTGCTCGGCGAGTTCCGCCGCGGCCGCCGCGCGGCCGGCCGCTTGCAATAGATCGCGGCGCGCGGGCTCCTGAAATTGCGTTTGCGCGACCGCCATCAAGGTCGTGCCGGCATCCATAAAACTGCGCCGCGCCGGACGGTTCAGGGCATCGAAGCTTCCGATCGCGCGGCGCAAGCGCACGCTGTCGCCAAAGTCTTCGTGCACGAGATCAAGCCAGGCTCTGCCGGGCGAGCGCGACAGCTCCGCGTTGTGACGCGCGAGCGCGGCGCTGAACTCCTTCTCTTTAATCTCCAGTGCCTCCGGCTCGCCGGAGTTGCTGCGTATCGAATTCAAGGCCGCGGCGAGTTCCGCGAGTGAGCGCCGTAACACGAGTTGTTCGTCGGCGATCGCAAGCCCGCTGCCACCGGCGGAGGCGATGCGGTGCTGCACACCATCGAGCAACGCATGCCGGTGTGCGAGCCATTGCGCGCGCTTGCCGGCGAGACTCGCAAGCTTGCCGCCTTGCGCGATGTGGTGCGCGATCTCGATGCGCAGCTGTAGGTCCGGCGCCGTGATGGCCGGTGCCGCGGCATCGTTGAAGTAGTGGTTCACACTGCGGTCGAGCTCATCGGCCGCGGTCGTAATCGACTGCAAATCCGCTTGTTGGTCTGCGTGCAGATACTCGATGACCGCCCGATCGTAGGCCGCGAGCGTTTCCATGACCGCCGCGGCGCGCCGGGCGCGCGGCTCGTGCTCGATTTGCATGTTGCGCAGCGATTGCACGGCCTGGCGAGTCGTCTCGGTCGCAAGGCCATGCCCGATCGCAATCACGGCGGCAACGACGGCGAGTCCGAGCGCCAGGCGCGAGCCGATTCCCAGGCGCACGCGCGCGCGCGCGTGTGCCGCCGCGGGCGGCAGGGGTGCGGGCGAATTGTGAAGTTCGGAGGGGTTTGGCCGCATAAGACATAAAGCGCGCGGACAGCCTCAAGGCCGGCCGCGATGGTTCTGGATGCGGAATGATGCCCGGGGCGGATGAGCGCTTCCGTGGCCGAGCTCGCAGAAGCGAATGAGCGGGCCCAGTGATGACGGCAGCCGGCGCGCTCGGTGTTTCATTTATACTGTGGTTATGACCGAGATTGCAGATAGCTTCGACTCGGCCTTCACGAAGGCCGTTGACCTCGGGAACCGCATCGCGGACAAGGACAAGGACGCCGACCTTTGGGACATCGCCGACGGCTTGCTCGCCGGTGCGCTGCAGTATTGGCTGTACTCGCGCCAGCCCTGCGGGGACCCGCGCTGCCAGGACTGCATGCCGATCAGCACCGCGCAGGGACGCATGGCGGAACTGAAGCGCCTGATGGAACAGCTCTCCTCCGAGAGTGAATACTTTCACACTCCGACGGATGCGAACGCCGGACGGGCTTAGCTCGCCACCTCGGCTAACGCTTTCTCGAGAAGGTTGAAGCCTTCTTTGAGCACCGCATCCGAGATCGTGAGCGGCGCTAAGAAGCGGATCACGTTCGAGTAGATGCCGCAGGCAAGAATAATGAGACCCGCGCGGCCGGCTGCCTGTACGAGTGCAGACGTAAGCTCAGGATGAGGCTGGTCGGCGCGCGAGTTCTTGACGAGTTCCATCGCGACCATCGCCCCCGGACCGCGCACGTCGCCGATGCAGGGGAAGCGCGCCTGCAACCCCTTCAGACGCGACGTCATGAAATGCCCCATGTGCAGTGCACGCTCGGTGAGGCGCTCGTCACGAATCACGTCGAGGACCGCAAGCCCGGCAGCGCAGGCAAGCGGCGAGCCTGCGAAAGTGCCGCCCAGCGCGCCAGGCCCCGGCGCATCCATGATGGCTGCTTTGCCGATCACCGCGGATAAGGGAACACCGCCTGCGATGCTTTTCGCGACGACCATGAGGTCCGGCTCGATACCCGAATATTCCACCGCGAACATGCGTCCGGTGCGCGCAAAACCGGACTGAATTTCATCGACGATGAGCACGATGCCGTGCTGGTCGCACAGCTGCCGAAGTTTGCGCAGCAGCTCGGCGGGTGCGGTGTAAAAGCCGCCTTCGCCCAGCACCGGCTCGATGATAATGGCGGCCACCCGTGCGGGATCGAGGTCGGCCTTGAAAAGCTGCTCGAGCGCGGCGAGCGAGTCTTCGACGCTGACGCCGTGGTAGGGAATCGGGTAGGGCAGATGATAGATCTCCGGCAGCATCGGCCCGAATCCCGCCTTGTAGGGCTGAACTTTTCCCGTGAGGCTGATGCAGGCGAGCGTGCGGCCGTGAAATCCGCCCGAGAATGCGATGAGCGCCGAGCGGCGCGTATGAAAGCGCGCGATCTTTATGGCGTTCTCAACCGCCTCGGCGCCGGTGGAGAGAAAAATCGTTTTCTTCGGCGTGCTGCCGGGAGCCGCTGCGTTCAACTGCTCGGCGAGCGCGATATAGCTCTCATACGGCGTCACTTGGAAACAGGTGTGCGTGAAGCGCTCGAGCTGGCCGGCCAGCGCTGCCTTCACTTTAGGGTGCAGGTGCCCGGTGTTGAGCACTGAGATGCCGCTTGCGAAGTCGATGAAGCGGCGGCCCTCGACATCCCAGAGTTCGGCGCTCGCGGCGCGGTCGGCGTAGACCACGAGCGAGTTCGATACGCCGCGTGGCACGGCATTCTGGCGGCGTTGTTGCAGATCGGCGTTGGAGCTCATGGAAAGCGCGTTCTCACAGTGGCGGGTACAATGTTACCGACGCATTGTACGGAAGAATCGATTGAGCCTCTCATCCGCCGATACCCAGACTCCGATCAGGACCGACGCCCTCGTCATCGGCGCAGGTCCCTGTGGTCTGTTTCAGGTTTTCGAGCTCGGGCTCCTGGGCATCAAGGCGCACATCGTCGACTCGCTCGCGCACCCGGGCGGACAGTGCACGGAGTTGTATCCGGATAAACCAATCTACGATATCCCGGCGCTGCCCGTGTGCAGCGCGCAGGAGCTCGTTGATCGGCTGCTGCAGCAGATCAAGCCGTTCGCGCCCGAGTTTCATCTCGGACAGGAAGTATCCGAGTTTGCCCAGACACCAGCGGGGCGTTTTCTGGTGCGCACCAGCGCAGGCACGACGTTCGATGCCGCGACGGTCGTGATCGCCGCGGGCGTCGGCTCGTTTCAGGCACGCCGTATCGGGCTTGAGGGCGCGCAAGCCTTCGAGGATGCGCATATTCATTACCGCGTGCGCCGCGCGGCGGATCTGCACGACCAGCGCTTGGTCATCTTTGGCGGTGGCGACTCGGCGCTCGACTGGACGCTGGAGCTTGCCACCAAGGCGCGCTCGCTCACGCTCGTGCATCGGCGTGCGGATTTTCGCGCCGTTCCCGCCTCGGTGGCGAAGATGCAAGAGCTTGCGAGCGCCGGGCGGATCCGTTGCCTCGAGGCGCTGCCGCATTCGCTTATCGTCGAGGACGGCCGCTTGCGCGGCGTGAATGTGAAGGCTCCCGACGCGGTTATCCACGCCCTTGAGGCGGATCAGCTACTGGTGTTCTTCGGGCTGCATCCGAAGTTGGGGCCGGTGGCCGAATGGGGGCTCGCGCTCGAAAAGAAAGCGCTGCTGGTCGATACGGAGAAGTTCCAGACAAGTCTGCCCGGGGTGTTCGCCGTTGGCGACATCAACTTCTACCCCGGCAAGAAGAAGCTCATTCTGTCGGGGTTTCACGAGGCAGCGCTCGCCGCGTTTGGCATCCAACATCATTTGTTTCCGGAAAAAAAGCAATTCCTGCAATATACGACGACGAGCCCCATCATGCAGAGACGGCTCGGCGTTACCAGCTCTTAACACACAGGGGAATGACATGCGACTCACTCGAAATGCGCTTGCGGCAATCGCACTCATCGGCGTGCCGGCGCTGCTGCTCGGAACGCCTGCGCAGGCGGCTAAGCTCTGCAAGCTCGAGATCAGCGGCAACGACATGATCCAGTACGACAAGAAACAATTGAAGGTCGGCGCGGACTGCACGCAGGTCAAGCTCACGCTCACACACACCGGCAAGCTGCCCGCGGCGTCGATGGGGCACGATTGGGTTCTCGTGAAAGCGGATGACATGACGGCGGTGGCGAGCGACGGGCTCGCGGCGGGAGCGGCCAATGATTATGTCAAGAAGGACGACGCGCGCGTGATTGCGCACACGAAAGTGATTGGCGGCGGCGAGTCGGCGAGCGTGACCTTCGCCACGTCGGCATTGAAGAAGGGCCAGTCGTATAAATATTTGTGCACGTTTCCCGGCCACAACGCGCTCATGAGCGGCGACTTCACCATCGAGTGAAGCGCTGCGCGAGCGATTCTGCATTGCAGGCGACTGATTCGCGGATCGGCGATCTCTTAGAGGTGCTCAAGCTCGAGCAGCTCGAGGTCAATCTTTTTCGCGGGCAGAGTCAGGACG
>DAITPA010000037.1:0-18609 GCA_036833805.1 Steroidobacteraceae bacterium
TCATTCTCGGTCGATCAGCTCGGCAATCAGACGGCGCTCGATTCCGGCGGTGCCGTTAACACCCAAACCTGCTGGGGCAACTGACGACGCGCGCGCCGCGCTTGTAGGAATGGCCGCGCATCTCGCCTGCTACCTGCGCAGGCAGCGAATCGGGGATAATCGCCGGTCTTAAAGCTCATAGGCGAAGCCGGACATGCCCCTTCAGTCCTTCGACAATGCCGTCGACATGATCGGCAAGACGCCGCTGCTCGCGGCGCGACGGCTGTCATGCGCTCCCTGCACGCTCTTTCTCAAGCTTGAAAATCAGAATCCCGGCGGATCGATCAAGGACCGGGTGGGGCTGTATCTCATCGAAGCGGCTGAGCGCGCCGGCTACATCAAGCCGGGCGGCACGCTGATCGAGGCCACTGCCGGCAACACGGGGCTTGGGCTTGCGCTCGTTGCCGGGCAAAAGGGTTATCGCCTGCTGCTCGTCATTCCCGACAAGATGAGCCAAGAGAAGATCTTTCACTTAAAGGCGATGGGCGCCGAGGTTGTGATGACGCGCTCGGACGTGCACCGCGGCCACCCGGACTACTACCAGGATCGCGCCGCGCAGCTCGCGCGCGATACGCCGAACTCCTTTTACGTCAATCAGTTTGGCAATGAGGCAAATCCGCGCGCACACGAGCAGACCACGGCGCCGGAGATCTGGGAGCAGATGAGCCACGATATCGACGCGGTGGTCTGCGGCGTCGGCACCGGCGGCACGCTCACCGGCCTGTCGCAGTTTTTCGCGCGCACTGCGCCGCACGTCGAGATCGTGCTTGCGGATCCGGCCGGATCTATTTTTGCAGACTACGTAAAGACCGGAAGTCTTGGGCGAGGTGAGAGAAGCTGGCTCGTGGAAGGCATCGGCGGCGATGCGATTCCCGCAATCTGCGATCTGTCGCGCGTCAAGAAGGCCTACACCATCGCCGATGCGGAGGCCTTTCGTACCTGTCGCGAGCTTTTGGCGAAGGAAGGCATCATCGCCGGCACCTCCACGGGTACCTTGCTCGCCGCGGCGCTGCGCTATTGCCGCGAGCAGACGCGCCCTAAACGCGTCGTCACGTTCGTGTGCGACAGCGGCAACAAATATTTGTCCAAGGTCTATAACGATTACTGGATGCTCGATCAGGGATTTCTCGAGCGCGAGCGCTACGGCGATCTGCGCGATCTCATCGCGCGACGCCACTGGGAGCGCGCTGCGGTGACCGTGGATGCGAGCGAGCCCGTGCTCGCGGCCTATCGGCGCATGAAACTTTACGATGTCTCGCAGCTGCCGGTGATGCGCGACGGCAGCATCGTCGGGATCGTCGATGAGGAGGATATTCTGTTGAATGTGTTCTCGAATCCGGAGCATTTCAATGAGCCCGTGACGAACGCGATGGTGAGTCGCCTCGTCACGGTGCCCGCGGATGCGCCGGTCACGAGTTTGATGGCCGTCTTCAACCGCGGCATGGTCGCCATTGTCATGGACGGCACAGCCTTTCTGGGGCTTGTAACGCGCATCGATCTTTTGAACTGGCTGCGCCGCAGGCAGACTCTTGACGTATGAGAGACAAGGATTCCAAGCACGCCTTTGCCACCCGCGTCATCCACGGTGGGCAGCGACCCGATCCCTTGACGGGGGCGGTCATGCCGCCGATCTACGCCACCTCGACCTACGTGCAGGCAAGCCCCGGCGTGCACAAGGGCTATGAGTACTCGCGCACCGCCAATCCGACGCGCGATGCCTTGCAGGCCGCGGTCGCAAATCTCGAGGCGGGCCATGCGGGCTTCGCCTTCGCCTCCGGCATGGCCGCCATCGCGACGATTCTGGAGCTCCTCGATGCCGGTTCGCACATCATCGCGATGCATGATCTCTACGGCGGCAGCTACCGGATTCTTGAGAATGTGCGCAAGCGCTCCGCCGGTCACGACATCACCTTTGCGGATCTCACCGACCCGGGCGCGCTCGAAAAGGCGATTCGCCCGAGCACGCGCCTCTTGTGGGTGGAGACGCCGACCAATCCGCTTCTGAAGATCGTGGATTTGGGGGCGGTTGCGCAGGTCGCCAGGCGCCATCGGCTCTTGAGCGTGTGCGACAACACGTTCGCGACGCCCTTCATCCAGCGCCCGCTCGAGCACGGTTTTGACATCGTCGTGCATTCGACCACGAAATATCTGAATGGTCATTCGGATGCGGTCGGCGGCGCAGCGGTGGTCCGAGCAGACGAGGAATTGAAAGAGCGCATCGCTTATCTGCAGAACGCATTGGGCGGTGTCTCAAGCCCGTTCGATTCCTTTCTCACGCTGCGTGGCATCAAGACATTGGAACTGCGCATGCAGCGCCACTGCGCGAGTGGCCTGCGCGTGGCGCAGTTTCTGGAAGGTCACGCCAAGGTCGAGCGCGTGTACTACCCAGGCCTCGCGAGCCATTCGCAGCACCAACTCGCCAAGGTGCAGATGCAAGGCCGTTATGGCGGCATCGTCACGGCCGTGTTGCGCGGGGATATTGAGTACACGCGCAACGTATTGGAACGCTGCAAGCTCTTCTCGCTTGCGGAGAGCTTGGGCGGCGTTGAGAGCTTAATCGAGCAGCCGGCGCTGATGACGCATGCCTCACTGCCGGCAGCCATGCGCGCATCTTTGGGGATCAGTGACAGCCTCGTGCGCCTGTCCGTAGGAATTGAAGATCCGGATGATCTCATTGACGAGCTTGGCCGCGTGTTGTCTTGAAGACCCGGCGGTATTTGAATCGGATTGCCGGGCGCCTGTCATTTGATGCCGCGGTGCCGTTCTTCTCCGCAGCGGCCTATTTTCTGCCGGGCTCACGTTCCGCCGCGCTTGCCGCGGTCACGCACTACTCACGCTAGCCGACGCTTGCGGCGACGCTTTACCTGGTCCGCGAGCGTCTCGCGCGCGGCGCGGGCCCCGCTTTGCAGAGCGCCTGCTACGGTCGCGGTTTCTCCTTGCGTGTCGGTCGCTTCGCCGGCAAAGAAAAGTGTGTCCGCGATCGGTGCGGCAAGTTGTCGCCGCGCGTTACCGCCGCCCACCGTCACGTAGCTGTAGGCGCCGCGGGCAAACGGATCCTGCTGCCAGTCATGGTAGTAGGCAGCCTCAAGCTCTCTTTCGATGTGGCATCGTTTGCCGAACATCGTTTGCAAAGCTGCGACGGCTCGTCCCACGACTTCTCCGGAGTCGGCGTTGTTCGCAACGCGCAGTGCCCGCGGGCCGCCGGCCCAGGCAACCAGGAGCGGGGCGCGCAGCGGCATCTGTGTCCAGAACGTCGGAAAATCAGCCTGCGGAGAATGAAAGAAGGCCGCGTCGCGATAGCGGCCGTCGTCGAGCTCCTCCCAGAATGGGCAAGCGAAGCGCAGCGTGATCTTGAGCACCGGCCCCGAGGCCAAGCCCTGCAAGGCGAGTTCTTTGTCAGTGAGTTGTGGGCTGAAGCGCACGGCTCCAGGCGCATTCGGCGGCAGCTGCAGCACGCCCAGGGGCAAAGTGATGATCGCGCGTGCGGCGCTCGCGTGGAACGGCTTGCCGATGAACGTGCCCGCGACCTCCACGGCACCTTTTGACCAGCGCACTTCGTGTATCGCAGTCTGCAACCGCAGGCGGACGTTATCACTGCGCAGCGAATCGGAAAGGGTCGCGAGCAGCGCATCGTAGCCACCGAGAGGATGCGATTGCGGCGCATCGTTATTTAGCATCTCCGCAGTCCACTCCGCGGCGATCGCACGCGCGCTCGCGCGGCTGGTGTCAGCCGCGTCAAATCCCTGCGCCATCATCTTGGCGTATTCGCGCGCTGCAGGCGAGAGCTCCTCACTTTGATTGAGGAAGTCGTCGAACGACAGATCCTTCTCGGCAAGGACTGTACTGTCGCGCAGCGCCTTCTGCACTTCATGAAAGAATGCGTTCGTCGCTTGGAGTTTGCCGTCGTGCAGCCGCCAGTGCGTATCGCTCGATTCGATGGCGGTCTTGCCGCCCTTCGCGAGGTACGCCATGGTCGCGGGGGCATAACCGTGAATGAACTCCGCGCCGTATTCGATGGGCACAGCAAGGCCCGCGACGTGCTGCGTCCACATGCGCCCGCCGATACGGTCACGTGCTTCGAGGACCAGCACCTTGCGCCCGGAGTCGGCGAGCTCGGCGGCGGCGGCCAGGCCTGCACCGCCTGCGCCAATGATCAATACATCACTTTGAGAGTCGCTCATCGTCGTCGAATCGCCTTTTACAGGAACGGTAGAATGATCCCATGACCGCCGCAAGCCATGTTCCCATTGCGCTCAATTGCCATGCCTCATCAGCCTGCGAGACCGTGCGCGCACTGCGTGTCGCGGTGCGCATTTTTGATGGCGGTCTCATGTTGAGCTATGTGCTTGATGCCGACCTCAGCCACTTGCGCATTCCGGCGGAGCACGCCGCACAGCGCGCGCACGAGCTTTGGACGCATACCTGCTTCGAGGCGTTCCTGGGTGAGGCAAGCTCGCCGGGCTACTGCGAGCTTAACTTTGCGCCGTCGCGCTCGTGGGCCATGTATCGATTCAAGGCGCGACGTGAAGGAATGGCGGTCGTCACAGAAGCGCGCGCACCCGAGATCGTGGTGCGGCGTTCGGCTACCGGACTTACGCTCGAGGCAATGGTGTTCCTACATGACTTAATTCCCTCGCGCGCGCCGCTCGTGCTGCGTATCGGGCTCGCCGCCGTACTGGAAGACGAGGATGGTAGGCTTTCGTACTGGGCTGCCCGGCATCCGCCGGGGAAGCCCGATTTTCATCACCGCGACAATTTCACGCTCGAGCTTCGTTTATGAAATTCGGTCTTGATCGGCTGCTTGCCGAGCCGGCATTGCGCAAACCGTTGAAAGGGCGCCGGGTCGCGCTTCTGGCTCACCCGGCGTCAGTCACTTCTGATCTGACACACGCGCTCGATGCGCTCATGGCGCAGGGCGATGTGCCTATTGTCGCGGCCTTCGGGCCGCAGCACGGGCTGCGAGGCGACAAGCAGGACAACATGATCGAGTCGCCCGATTTCGTCGATCCCGTGCACGGCGTCCCCGTTTTCAGCCTCTACGGAGAGGTGCGCCGCCCGACCGCCGCGATGATGGACAGCTTCGATGTGCTGCTGGTGGATCTGCAGGACGTCGGCTGTCGCATCTACACCTTCGTTACCACTCTTCTCTATGTGCTCGAGGAGGCGGCACGGCTGGGAAAATCCGTGTGGGTGCTTGATCGGCCGAATCCCATTGGCCGGCCGGTAGAGGGGCTCTTGCTGCGCTCGGGCTGGGAGAGCTTCGTCGGCGCAGGCGCCCTGCCGATGCGTCACGGGCTCACCTTGGGCGAGCTTGCCCGATGGTTCATCGCAAGCGCGCAGCTCGACGTCGACTGCGAGGTCGTGACGCTTCAGGGCTGGTCACCGCAGAGCCACCCCGGCTACGGCTGGCCGTTGGGGCTTCGCAGCTGGGTGAATCCGAGCCCCAATGCCTCCAATTTGTGGATGGCGCGCGCGTACCCCGGGACCGTCATGCTCGAGGGGACTACGCTGTCGGAAGGGCGCGGAACGACGCGGCCGCTTGAGCTTTTGGGTGCGCCCGACCTTGATAGCCGCTCATTGCTGGCCGAAATGCATGAACTTGCCCCGGATTGGCTCGCCGGCTGTCGCCTGCGCCCATGCAGCTTTGAGCCCACGTTCCACAAGCATGTCGGGAAACTCTGCGCGGGCTTTCAGATTCATGTAGAAGACGCATCCTACGATCATCATGCGTTCCGGCCGTGGCGCCTGGTCGCGCTCACGCTCAAGGCATTGCGGCGCCTGCGCCCGGACTATCCGCTCTGGCGCGATTTCCCGTACGAGTACGTGAAGAATCGGCTGGCCTTCGACGTCATCAACGGCGGCGATCTTCTGCGCTCCTGGGTCGATGACGCACAAGCGACACCCGCGGATCTTGATGCTCAGGCCGCGCCCGATGAGGAGGCGTGGCGCGCCGAGCGGCGCAATGTGCTCCTATATGAGGATTAAATGGTTTCTTTGATTGCGCGCGCAGCGTTATTTGGCAATCCGGTGCGAACCCAAGCGCGCTTGAGCCCGGACGGCCGCTATATCTCGTTTCTCGCGCCGAAGGATGGCGTGTTGAACGTATGGCTTGCACCTTTTTCAAATCTGCAGGTCGCGAAGCCCATCACCGACGATAAAACCCGCGGCGTCCGCGAGCACTACTGGGCGTTCACCGGATCGCATGTGCTTTACGTGCAGGACGAGGGCGGGGATGAGAACTGGCGCGTTTTAAGCGTCGATGTCGAAAGCGGCGCGCAAATTGATTTGACTCCGATTGCCGGAGTACAGGCACAGATCGTCGGACTCTCCGCCCTCCGCCCGAACGTTGCGCTCATTGGGCTTAATGATAGGAAGCCCGAGTGGCACGATCTCTTTGAGATCGATGTTGTCACTGCGCAAAGGAAGCTCATCGAGAGGAACGATCAGGGTTTTGCTGGGTACCTCGAGGATCTTGCGCTCGCTCCGCGGCTCGCGGTAAAGACCCGCGCTGACGGCGGCGGCGAGTTCTTTCGCCGCACGGATGCGGGCTGGGAGAGTTTTCTCCTGTACGGACAGTCGGATAGCCTTACCACGCGGCCGCTCATTGTCGAAAGCGCAGGCGCCGCGCTCATGCTGAGCGCTTTGGGCCGCGATAAGGCTGCGCTCATGCGTGTCGATCTTGCGACCGGCAAAGAAAGCCTCATCGGACAGAGTGAGCGCGCCGACGTCGCCGATGTGTGGCTGCATCCGCGCACGCGCGAACTGCAGGCATTTGCGGTGGACTATCTCACAAGCGAGATCACGCCCTTGACGAGCGCGGCGGTGCTCGATATTGAGATTCTGCGGAGCGCGTTGGGGTCGCAGTTCTCGGTTACGAGCCGGACCCTTGATGACAACACCTGGGTCGTCGTCGTCGATGATCCGGAGCGCGCGCCATCGAACTATCTGTACGAGCGCGCCAGCGCTCGTGTGACGAAGCTCTTTGATCAGCGCCCGGAGCTTGCCAGTGCGCCGCTGCAGCGGATGCAGGCACTCGAGATCCGCGCGCGCGACGGGTTATCCCTCGTGTCCTATCTCACATTGCCACCGGGCTCATCAGGCGCGCGGCCCGAAAAGCCCTTACCCATGGTGCTCGATGTACACGGTGGTCCATGGGCGCGCGATAATTATGGGTTCAACGCCGAGCATCAGTGGCTCGCCAACCGCGGCTATGCGGTGCTGACGGTCAACTATCGCGGCTCGATGGGCTTCGGCAAGAGCTTCGTCAACGCAGGCGACGGCGAGTGGGCCGCGAAGATGCATGACGACCTTCTCGATGCCGTCGCGTGGGCGGTCGCCGAAAAGATCGCGCAAGCCGACAAAGTCGCCATTTACGGCGGCTCTTACGGCGGCTACGCGGCCCTCGTCGGGCTCACTTTTACGCCCGACGTGTTCGCCTGTGGCGTCGACTTGGTTGGACCCTCAAATCTCATCACGCTGCTGGAGTCGATTCCGCCGTACTGGAAGGCGTTCTTCGAGGACATGGCGCGCCGGGTGGGCGATCCGCGCACAGAAGACGGGCGAGCGCTTCTCAATGCGCGCTCGCCGCTTGCGCATGTTGAGCGCATCAAGCGGCCGCTCCTCATTGTGCAGGGCGCGAACGACCCGCGCGTGAAGCAGGCAGAAGCTGATCAGATCGTGGCAGCCATGACGGCAAAAAATCTTCCTGTGACCTACGTGCTCTATGCGGATGAGGGTCACGGCTTCGCCCGGCCGCAGAATCGCCTGTCGTTCTACGCCATCACCGAAGCTTTTCTGTCGAAGTACCTGGGTGGCCGCTTCGAGCCTATCGGCCGCGACTTCGATGACTCAAGCGTCAGCGTCTCTGCCGGTGCGCAGATCGTACCGGGAATTGCCGCCGCGCTTGCCGTCCGACGTTCGAGCGGCGCAAGGTAGGGTCGCATGCACGCCGCGCGCGACATCACCACGTATCGGAAATTCTGGGCCGTGCGGTTCGGCGCGGCGCCCTTTCTGCCGACCTCGCGTGCGGAGATGGATGCGCTCGGCTGGGACAGCTGCGACATCATCCTTGTGACCGGAGACGCCTACGTTGATCACCCGAGCTTCGGCATGGGCGTCATCGGCCGCGCGCTTGAGGCGCAGGGCTTTCGCGTCGGCATCATTGCGCAGCCTGACTGGCACAGCACCGCGTCATTTGAGGCTCTCGGCTGCCCGAACCTATTTTTCGGCGTCACCTCCGGCAACATGGACTCCATGGTTAACCGCTACACCGCGGAGCGGCGCATCCGCAGCGATGATGCCTACACCCCGGACGGCGCCGGCGGCAAGCGCCCGGACCGCGCCGTCATCGTCTATGCGCAGCGCGTTCGAGAAGCGTTCAAGAACGTGCCGATCGTCATCGGCGGAATTGAAGCATCGCTGCGCCGCATTGCGCATTTTGACTATTGGTCTGAGAAGGTGCGCCGCTCGATCCTGTTGGATGCGAAGGCTGATCTTCTGGTTTATGGGAACGCCGAGCGGCAGGTGTGCGAGCTTGCGCATCGGCTCGCAGCAGGCGAGGGCATTGCCGATATCACCGATCTGCGCGGTACGGTATTCGCGCGCGCGGCGCTGCCGGCCGGCTGGATCGAAATTGATTCGACTCATTTGGACGCGCCCGGACCCCTCAATCCGCCGATCGATCCCTATGCAATGGATCCGGGCGCAGCCAATCGAGCCGCGCGCGCGCGCGCGGAGCCGCCCGCCGCGCAAGCGGTGCGCTTCAGCCGCAATGTGAAAAACGCCGACCGCGCAAACAGCGTCATCCGCATGCCCTCGTGCGAGGCGGTGACGGAAGATCCGGTGCTGTACGCGCACGCTTCGCGGATCCTGCATCTGGAGTCCAATCCCGGCAATGCGCGCGCGCTCGTGCAGCGTCACGGCAATGTGGATGTGTGGCTGAACCCGCCGCCCATACCGCTCACCACCAAAGAGATGGACTGGGTGTATGAGCTGCCGTATCAGCGCCGTCCGCATCCGTCGTACGGCGCCTCCGTGATTCCGGCGTACAAGATGATCCGCTTTTCGATCTCCATCCAGCGCGGCTGCTTCGGCGGCTGCACATTCTGCTCAATCACCGAGCACGAGGGGCGCATCATCCAGAATCGCTCCGAGGAATCCGTGCTGCGCGAGATCGGCGAGGTACGCGACTCCGTGCCCGGATTCACCGGCGTCATCTCGGACCTGGGCGGACCTACGGCCAACATGTACCGCTTGGCCTGCAAGAGTCGCCAGATCGAGAGTGCCTGCCGCCGGCCGTCTTGCGTCTTTCCCGGCATCTGCCCGAACCTCAATACCGATCACGCGCCGCTCATTCGCCTGTATCAGCGCGCCCGGGCGCTGCCGGGCATCAAGAAGGTGCTGGTCGCGTCAGGCGTGCGCTATGACCTTGCGATCGAATCGCCGCAGTACGTGCAGGAGCTCGCGCAGCACCACACGGGTGGCTACTTGAAGATTGCGCCCGAGGCGCTGGCGGATGGACCGCTCTCAAAAATGATGAAGCCGGGCGTGGGTGCGTACTACAAATTCAAGGAGCTCTTTGACCGCTATTCAAAAGAGGCGGGCAAGGAGCAGTACTTGATCCCATATTTCATTGCGGCTCATCCGGGAACCTCCGACGAGGACATGTTGGAGCTTGCGCTGTGGCTCAAGAAGAATCGCTATCGTGCCGATCAGGTGCAGGCTTTCCTGCCCTCGCCGATGGCGACCGCGACGGCGATGTATCACAGCGGCAAGAACCCGCTGCAGCGCATCACCAGGAAGAGCGAAGAAGTGCGCATCCCGAAGGGCCTGAAAGTGCGGCGCCTGCATAAGGCCTTTCTGCGCTACCACGATGCCAGCAACTGGCCTATTCTGCGTGAGGCCTTAAGGCGCATGGGCAGGGCGAATCTCATTGGCAACGGCAAGCAGCAATTGGTTCCGGCGTGGCAGCCGCGCGCAACGGCGGATGCCCCTGAGGGCAAGCGCTCCGGCACGAGCGCGCGCCCGTTTCGTACCCAGCACACCCGTTAGTGCGCTCTAGGCATGAGCGGTATTAGGGTCAAAAGCGTGCGCCGCCAGAGCTCAATCTCGCTTGCCCTCGCGGCGCTTACGCTGGGCGTATTGGCCTGTATCGCGCGTCCGGCGGCGTCGCAAAGCCAGACGCTCGCCCCAAGCCGCAGCGCCACTCTCCTTGAGATCAAAGGCGCAATCGGTCCTGCCACCTCGCGCTACGTTGAGCGCGGACTTGAGTCGGCGCAAGCGCGCGGCAGCGGGCTTGTCATCCTGCAGATCGATACACCCGGTGGGCTTGACACATCAATGCGCGACATCATTCGCGCCATCCTGGCATCGCCGATTCCCATCGTAAGCTATGTGGCGCCGTCGGGTGCGCGTGCGGCGAGCGCCGGCACCTATATTCTCTATGCAAGCCATATCGCCGCCATGGCGCCTGCCACCAATGTCGGCGCTGCGACACCGGTATCCATCGGCGGTGGCGAGACGCCCGCACCCGGCGGCGCGCCATCCAAGGACGCTCCCGCCGCCGCCCCGGAGCCTGCCACGCCCATGGAGCGCAAAGTGGTCAATGATGCCGCGGCGTACTTGAAAAGTCTCGCGGAGCTGCGTGGCAGGAACGTGGCGTGGGCCGAGCAGGCGGTGCGTGGAGCCGCGAGCCTCTCTGCGAGCGATGCGCTGAAAGAGCACGTGATCGATGTCATTGCGCGCGATATACCCGATCTCCTGGCGCAGATCGACGGGCGCGAAGTGCACATCGCAAATCGCGCCGTGAAGCTCGCAAGCGCCGGCCTCAGTGTCGAGCGGATCCAACCCGACTGGCGCACGCAACTGCTGTCGGTCATCACGCATCCGACGATCGCCTATGGACTTCTCCTGATCGGGCTCTACGGCCTTCTTCTTGAGGGCTACAATCCCGGGGTGATGTTCCCGGGGGTGATCGGCGTCATATCCTTGATGCTGGCGTTGTTCGCCTTGCAGATTCTGTCGGTGAACTACGCCGGACTCGCTCTCGTCGTGTTGGGGGTGGGCATGATCATCGCGGAGTTCCACGTGCCGGCCTTTGGCTCACTGGGATTGGGCGGCCTCGTGGCGTTCGTGGTCGGCTCCATCATCTTGTTCGACACGGAGACACCGGGCATGGCTATCGGGTTACCGCTGATCGGCGGCATCGCAACCGCCGGCGGTCTTGTCGTGCTAGCCATCGCTTTCTTGGGCGGCCGCGCGCAGCGCCGGCCGGTCGTCACGGGCGCGCGGGTAATGGTGGGTCAGAGCGCCGAAGTCGTCGAGGACTTCCAAGAAAAGGGACAGGTGCGTTACGCAGGTGAGCTGTGGAACGCACACACGACGACGCCGCTGCGCGTCGGCCAGCAGGTTCGCATCGTCAAGGTCGAAGGTCTCGGGCTCTGGGTCGAGCCTATTTGAGGCCAAGGAGAATTTCATGTCGTTCATCGTCGTCGTCGTGGTGTTCGTCGGCGCTCTCTTCTTCACCACCGTCAAGGTGTTGAACGAATACGAGCGCGGCGTCATGTTTACTCTCGGCCGCTTCACGGGCGTCAAAGGCCCCGGGCTCATTCTGGTCGCGCCGATGGTGCAGCAGATGCGCAAAGTGGACCTGCGCGTCATTGTGCTCGATGTGCCGAAGCAGGACGTGATCTCACGGGACAATGTTTCGGTAAAGGTGAACGCCGTTGTCTATTTCCGCATCGTCGATCCGGGCAAGGCCATCATTCAGGTCGCCAATGTCTTCGAAGCGACGAGCCAGCTCGCGCAGACGACGCTACGCTCGGTGCTGGGGCAACACGAGATGGATGACCTGCTCGCGCAGCGCGACAAGTTGAACGCGGACATCCAACGCATTCTCGATCAGAGCACCGAGGCCTGGGGCATCAAGGTGACGAAGGTCGAGATTAAGAATGTTGATCTCGATGAAACCATGATCCGCGCGATGGCAAAGCAGGCGGAAGCCGAGCGCACGCGCCGCGCGAAGATCATTCATGCCGAAGGCGAGAGCCAAGCCGCCGAGATGCTTGTGAAGGCGGCACGTTCGCTCTCGCAGGAACCGGCGGCCATGCAGCTGCGCTATCTGCAGACGCTCGCCGACATTTCCAATGAGAAGAGTTCGACGATAGTCTTTCCGCTGCCGCTCGATCTCATCACGCCACTCATGAAAAACCGCGCATGAGGCTCGACAGTGGCAGGATCCTTGCGCTCGCCGGCAGCTTGCTGGCAGTCGGCACGCTGCTCGGCGCCTTCGGGACTCACGCTTTGCAGGGGGAGCTTCCGCCCGATCGGATGAGCTTCTACACGACGGCCGTTCGCTATCAGTTCTTTCACGCGCTCGGGCTCTTAGGTGTGGGGCTTGCGGCACGCTCTATGGAATCTGCGCTGCTGCGTTGGGCGGCGGGCCTGATATTTATCGGGATTGTCCTCTTCAGTGGGAGCCTGTATGGCATGACCTTTGAAGCGCCCCGAGCTCTCGGGGCGGTAACCGCCGCAGGCGGGGGTGCACTCGTTGCGGGCTGGGCGCTGTTCGCAGCCGCTGCCTGGCGCGCGCGGCAAAACTGACCCTTTGTTGCCGAACGCACGTGCGGCAAAGTCCATGTTGGACTCAATAATCTGAGGTGTCTGGCGCGCACCTTGCGGCTGGAGAAATGCTGAGGATGAACCACGCGCGCGCGATTGTGCCCCTCGGGGTCGTCGCCGCGCTTGCTGCGTGTGCGAATGCGCATCTGCCTGCAGCGCCTGCAGAGACGGGTGCTCCGCTGGCGCATCAGGCACAGATCGGCGCGTGGGGACTCGATCTCACGACGCACGATACGACCGTCACGCCTGGCGATGACTTCTTCCGTTATGCAAACGGGCGCTGGCTCGACACCCACGAGATCCCTGCCGATCGCGCCCGCTGGGGTTCGTTCGATGCGCTCGACGAGGCTGCGCAGGAAAAGGTTCACGAATTGATCGCGGCGCTTCCTGCCAGTGCGGCGAGCGGCAGTGCTGAGCAGAAAGTGGGCGATTTCTATCGCGCCTACATGGACACCGACGCGATCAATCGTACCGGCCTCAGCGCCGCGCAGCCCGCGCTCGACACCATTAGGGCGGCGCGCACGCACCGTGACATTGCGACGCTGATGGGCAGGCCCGACCTTGAGTTGAAATCACCCCTGCAACTTTCGATACGGCCGGATGAGAAGAATCCGAATCGGTACATCGTATCGATCAGCCAGAGCGGCCTGGGATTGCCCGACCGCGATTACTATCTGGAGGGTGACGCTGTTTACTCGGATCTGCGTGCCAAATACCGGGCGCATATTGAACGCATGCTGACATTGGCGGGCGATGCCGATGCAGCATCCGAGGCGCAGTCGATTATTGAGCTTGAGACCGAGATCGCAAGGCGGCATTGGCCGGTCGCCAAGCGCCGCGAGCGGGATTTGACCTACAACCTGCGTGCACTTTCGGAACTTACCGAGTTGGCACCGGGCTTCGGTTGGCAGGACCTTCTGAGTGCGGCGGGCGTCGTTGGTGAGAACGATTATGTCGTTCGAGAGCTTGATGCGGTCGGCGCTTTGGGCGCACTCGTCGGCGAGATTCCGGTCGCGCGCTGGAAAAGTTACCTGCGCTATCACTACCTCGTCGGCGTTGCGGACGTTCTGCCAAAGCCATTCGATGCTGAGCGGTTTGACTTCTATGGCCGCACGTTGAACGGCCAGAAAGAGCAGCGCGAGCGCTGGAAGCTTGCGGTGAGTGCAGTCAATGCGGCTCTCGGCGAGGCGGTCGGGCAGCTTTACGTCGCACGCAATTTCCCGCCCGAGGCGCGCGCGCAGATGCTCGCGCTTGTGGAGAACCTGCGTACGGCCTATGGACAGCGGATTCGCCAACTTCCCTGGATGAGCGCCGGCACGAAAAAAGTAGCGCTGCAGAAGCTCGCCACATTCCGTCCCAAGATAGGCTATCCCGTCAAATGGCGCGACTATTCGAATCTTGAGATCGGATCCGGCGATGCGTTCGGCAATGATGAGCGCGCGGCGCTATTTGAGTGGCGTCGGAAGGTTGCGCGAATCAATCAACCCACCGATCGAGACGAGTGGAGCATGACACCACAGACGATCAATGCCTACTATAACCCGACGTTTAACGAGGTGGTATTTCCCGCGGCCATCCTGCAGCCCCCGTTCTTTGATCCCGGAGCAGATGCGGCAGTCAATTACGGTGGCATAGGCGGGGTGATCGGGCACGAGATGGGGCACGGCTTCGACGATCAGGGCGCGAAATCCGATGCCCAGGGCGTGTTGCGCAACTGGTGGAAGCCCAAGGACGAGATCGCGTTCAAGAAGCTGGTCAACCGTCTGGCGGCCCAGTACGACACGTTCGAAGCTCTTCCGGGACTGCATGTGAACGGGCGATTGACGTTGGGTGAGAATATCGGTGACTTGGGAGGCCTTGCGGTCGCCTATGCGGCCTATCATTTGTCATTGCATGGGCGCGCGGCGCCGGTGATGGACGGGCTGACGGGTGATCAACGCTTCTTTCTTTCCTGGGCACAAGTGTGGCAGGGCCTGTACCGCGACGCGCAGCTGCGTAAACAAGTCTTGAGTGACCCGCACAGCCCACCGCAGTTTCGGGTCAATGGCGCAGTCCGCAACCTCGACGCGTGGTATGCCGCGTTCGATGTTAAGTCCACGGATCGCCTCTATCTTGCGCCCGAGGAGCGCGTGCGGATCTGGTGAGCTTCGTCTCTGGCCTGCCGATCGATGCTGCGTTGCCGGAGCTCTGCGCGGCGCTCGCGCAGCATGGGGTCGCCGTGCTGCAGGCACCGCCCGGCGCCGGCAAGAGCACAGTGGTTCCACTGGCTCTCCTCGATGAGCCTTGGGCGAAACATAAGCGTCTCGTCATGCTGGAACCCAGAAGGCTTGCGACGCGTGCGGTTGCAAGTCGCATGGCATTCACGCTTGGGCAGAGCGTAGGTGAGACTGTCGGGTACCGAATGCGGCTCGAAGCGCGCGTTTCGCGCGCGACCCGCATCGAGGTCGTTACCGAAGGCGTGCTCGCGCGCATGCTGCAGCATGATCCGGCGCTCGAGAGCACCGCGCTCGTCATCTTCGATGAGTTCCACGAGAGGAGCCTGCAGGCGGATCTTGGGCTTGCTTTGCTGCTCGATGCGCGCGCAAACCTTGCGCCCGAAATAAAGGTGCTGGTGATGTCGGCGACGCTCGAAGTCGAGCGCATCGCCGCGATGCTTTCCGCGCCCATTGTTGCAACTGCCGGCCGCATGTTCTCAGTCGAAGCGCGCTATGCCGGACGGGGCGCGCCGCCACTGCCAAGTGCGCAGCCCGGAGCACAGCCGTCCCCGGAACGCCTGATTGCGCAACTTGTGCAGAGGGCGTTGTCCGCAGAGGGCGGCGATGTGCTCGTCTTTCTGCCCGGCGCCGCCGAGATCCGCCGTGTGCAGGGATTGCTCGAATCAGCAGGTCTTGAAAGGATTGCACGCGTAGTGCCGCTTTTCGGCGACCTCTCGGGCGCCGCGCAGGATGCTGCACTCGCGCCCAGTCCTCCGGGCACGCGCAAGATTGTCCTTGCGACCAACATCGCCGAGACGAGCCTTACCATCGAAGGCGTGCGCATCGTGGTGGACTCAGGACTCGTGCGCCGACAGCTATTTGATCCATCTACCGGCATGAGTCGCCTGGAAACACGGCGCATTTCACGCGCATCGGCCGACCAGCGCCAGGGGCGGGCGGGACGCTTGGCGCCCGGAGTGTGCTATCGCGCGTGGAGCGCGGATGCGCAGCGAAGTCTTGCGCCATTCACGCCGCCGGAGATTCTGGACGCGGATCTTGCGCCGCTCGCCTTGGAGCTTGCGGTTTGGGGCGCGCGTGATGCCACCGATCTCAAATGGCTCGATGCGCCGCCCGCTGCCATGCTGGCGAGCGCTCGGGAGTTGCTCGCAAAGTTGGGCGCCATTGACGCGGACGGACGCGTCACGCCGCACGGGCGTGAGATGGGTTCGTTGAGCGTGCATCCGCGCCTTGCGCACATGCTGCTCTGCGCGCGCGCCCGTTCGCTCGTGCCGCTCGCCGCGGTGCTTGCGGCGCTGTTGTCGGAGCGCGATCTGCTGCGTGGCAGTCCCGGCGCTCGTGACACGGACATCCGCTCACGTATAGAGCTCATATTAAGTGGCGCGCGCTCGGGCGCCGCAGAGCGGGGAGCGTTGCAGCGCTCGAAGCGTGTTGCCCGGGACCTTGCGCGGCAGCTCGGGGCGGACTCCAATAAAACACTGGATCCGGCGTATGCGGGCTTGCTTCTGGCATTTGCGTATCCGGATCGCATCGGCAGGCGGCGCCCGGGCGCCGAGGCGCGCTACACGCTGTCAAACGGCAGAGGCGCGTTTTTTGCCCAAGCAGACAGCATCTCGAGCCAGGAGTTTGTGGTTGCGGTAGACCTTGATGATCGCGACCGCGATGCACGCATTCTCATCGCGGCGCCTCTTGAAAAATCCGATCTTATGCAGAGCTTCGCGGAACGGCTCGTGAGCAGCCAAGCCATCGAATGGAGTCCCCGAGAAGAAGCTGTCATCGCGCGACGCGTCGTCAAGCTCGACGCACTCGTTCTCGAGGAGCGGCCGCTTGATCCGGTGCCAGCCGCGGCGGCGCTTTCCGCAATGCTGACGGGGGTGCGTGATCTTGGAATAGCGGCGCTACCGTGGGATCGCGAGGCGCGCGATCTGCAGGCGCGCATGCAGTTCGTGCGTGGCCTTGCGCGCGACGATACACGCAATTGGCCGCAGGTTGATGACGCAGCACTTGCGGCATCAATAGACTTGTGGCTCGCCCCGTGCCTCGACGGCGTGACCCGCCGCGAACATCTCGCTCGAGTGCCACTCGTAAAAGTCCTGCGCGCACTCTTGCCGTGGGACGAGCGCGAGAAGCTCGATGCACTCGCGCCGTCTCATTTGACTGTGCCGACCGGCTCACAGCTGCGCATCGACTATCTTGCGGAAGGTGGGCCTAGCGTGGCCGTGCGCTTGCAAGAAGTCTTTGGACTTAAAGAGACGCCATGCATCGCCGGCGGGGCGGTGCGCGTAACGTTCAAACTCCTCTCTCCGGCGCAGCGCCCCGTGCAGATCACGCGTGATTTAGCGGGCTTCTGGCAGGGTTCTTACGCCGACGTCAGAAAGAATCTGCGCGGACGCTATCCAAAGCACTACTGGCCGGAGAATCCGCTCGACGCTGCGCCGACACGCGGCGTGCGGCGCAAGAAAAGTTAGCCCCTGCGGTGCGCGGCGTCTGCGTTACTTGAGCCCCTCGGCTTTCAGCGCCGCGATCACTTGCGGTCGCGCAGCGATTCGTTCGTGATGGCGCTTCAATGCCGGCCATCGACCAAGGTCGACCCCGACACGGCTCGTCCAGCCGAGAACTACAAACAGATACGCGTCCGCCACGGTGAACTGCTCGCCCATGAGAAAAGTCCTAGACCCCAGCGCGTTTTCCAGCCAGTCCACGCGCTTGGTGAGATTGTCACGCGCATACTGCTGCACGCCTTCACTGGCCGAGGCGTTGAACAGCGGCCCGAAGTTCTTGTGAATTTCGGAGTTGATGTAGGCGAGCCACTCCATCAGCCGGTAGCGCTCAAGGGTGCCGGCGGCCGGCGCCAGTTTGGAGCCGGGATTGCGGTCGGCAATGTATTGCAGCACCACGACGTTTTCGGTCAGGAGCTCACCATTTTCGAGGCGCAGGGCCGGAACGTAGCCCTTCGTGTTGATGGCGTTGAAATCCTCGCCGTTGCGCGTTTTGTGGGTCTTGTGGTCGACCTGCACCGCCTCGAACTTCAGTCCCGCCTCGTTGAGGGAGATATAGGAGGCGAGCGAACAGGCGCCGGTCATATAGTAGAGTTTCATGGACGCATCCCTTGGTCATCGCGGGGAACCCCATGCTAACGTTGTCATATTGGTTCGCAAGGGGGAGGGGCGCATGAAGGAACTGTCGATCTGCATAGTCGTGCTCGCCTTGAACGGGCTCGTGGCGGGCTGCCAGAAGCGCGAACCGACGCGACCGGCGCAACCCACGGTGTCAGGTGCAACGGAAAGGCGGCAAACGCCCGAGGCCGAGCCGCAGCGCACTGCGCGCATCGCACGATTCGAGGGATCCGTGCGCAAGCGACACTTCGATCTACCGTGACTGTTACAATTTGAAGGGTTGGGCCTGTAGCACAGCGGTTAGTGCAGGGGACTCATCGAAAAGGTGCCTTCGCGCGGAAACACGCGAAGTGGACGGGATGAATTCAGGGAAACCTTCGAGCCTCATGCATGCATGAGGGCTCATGGCAATCCTGAGCCGAGCCGGCGGGGCATCGTCGGAAGGTGCAGAGACTACCTGAGGGCTCGAAGTGCCCTTAATAACAGGCAAGAGCATCCCGCACCCCCACGCACGAAGTGCGCGGGTGAAGAGATAGTCCACTCCCGGCGGAAACGCCGGGGCAAGTGAATCCCTTGGTCGTAGGTTCGAATCCTACCGGGCCCAAGTCTACCCACGTCCACTG
>DAITPA010000038.1:0-18362 GCA_036833805.1 Steroidobacteraceae bacterium
GTGACCGTGCTTTTGCCATTGGTGCCGGTGATGCCCACGACCGGCGCATCCGCCGCGCGTGCAAACAGCTCAATGTCGCCAACGATCTCAAGGCCGCGACGCCGCGCTGCGGTGAAGAACGGCTCCGCGAGCGATACGCCGGGCGATGCGACCACACACATCGCGTCCTCGAGCAAGCGCGCATCGAGGCCAGCCAAGCGCAATTCAATTCCAGGATCAAGCGCACGCAGGCTCGCAAGTTGCGGCGGCTCGGCGCGCGTGTCGGTGACCGCCACGCGCCAGCCGCGCTTGTGCAGATAGCGCGCGCAGGAGAAGCCGGTGCGGCCCAAACCGACAATGACCGCAGACGCTGCTTTATTGAAGTTGGCGTTCATCGCAGCTTCAGCGTCGCAAGCCCGGCGAGCACCAGGAACAGCGAAATGATCCAGAAGCGCACGATGACCTTGGGCTCCGCCCAGCCCTTCAACTCATAGTGGTGATGCAGCGGCGCCATGCGGAAGATGCGCTTGCCGCGCAGCTTATAGGACCCGACTTGCAGGACGACCGAGGCGGTCTCGAGCACAAAGATGCCGCCCATCACGAGAGTGACGAGCTCCTGACGCACGATCACCGCCAGCACGCCGATGGCAGCACCGATTGCGAGCGCGCCGACGTCGCCCATGAAGACCTGCGCGGGATATGCGTTGAACCACAGAAATCCCAGGCCCGCGCCGGCAAACGCGGCGCAGAAAATGAGCAGCTCGCCGGCGCGCGGGATCGCCGGAATCGCAAGGTAATTGGCGAACACGGCATTGCCGCTCGCATAGGCGAACACGCCGAGCGCGGCGGCAACGAGGGCTGCCGGCATGATCGCGAGTCCATCGAGCCCGTCAGTGAGATTCACGGCATTGCTCAAGCCGACAATCATGAAATACGCGATCGCGATGAAGCTTGCGGCGCCGAGCGGCTCGGCAAACGTCTTGAAGAAGGGCAGAAACAAGGTGGTTTCCGCCGGTGTCGCCGCCGCGTAGTAAAGCGTGCCGGCGGTTGAAAGGCCGGCCAGCGACTGCCAGAAGTACTTCCAGCGCGGCGCAAGTCCGCGCGAGTTGCCGATGACGAGCTTCAAATAGTCGTCGTACAGGCCGATGAGCCCAAAGGCGAAGGTCACGGCGAGCACCGTCCACACGAAACGGTTGGCAAGGTCAGCCCACAGCAAAGTGCTGACCAGCGTTGCAACCAAGATGAGCGCGCCGCCCATCGTGGGGGTGCCCGCCTTCGGCAGGTGCGACTTCGGTCCGTCATCGCGCACCACCTGTCCGATCTGATAGCGCGACAGGCGCGCGATCATGCCCGGACCGACCAGCAGCGAGATCACAAGCGCCGAGGACATCGCGAGAATGGCGCGCAGGGTGAGATAGGAGAAGACGTGGAAGCCGGACTTCAGCGCGCTCAAATGTTGTGTCAGCCAAAAGAGCATGCCGGCTACTCCACTCGCGCCCGCACGGGAGCGGCGGTGAGCGCCTCGACCACGCGCTCCAGGCGATTCACGCGCGAGCCTTTGACGAGCAGGCGCACGCCAGCATCGGCGCTGGCGAGGAGTGCAGCAGCGAGCGCGCCTGCGTCGGGGAACCATTGGCCACCGGCGCCAAAGCTGGCGACAGCGCCCACAGAAAGCGCGCCGGTCGCAAACAGCCGCTCGATCCCGTGGGCGCGCGCGTAGGCGCCGATCTCGGCGTGGCTTGATTGCGCAAAGTCGCCGAGCTCGGCCATGTCGCCGAGCACGAGCCACTTCTTGCCGTTGAGTTGCGCGAGCACTTCGATCGCCGCGCGCACTGAGCTCGGATTGGCGTTGTAGGAGTCGTCGATGAGCCAGGCGCCGCTTCGCGCGCGCTTGAATTGCAGTCGTCCCGGCACGGCACGCACGGCGCCGAGCCCGGCGACGATGTTCGGCAGAGTGGCTCCGGCGGCAGCCGCGGCGGCGGCGGCGGCGAGCGCGTTCATCACGTTGTGACGGCCGGCGAGCGCGAGCACTACGGATGCGCGCCCCTGCGGAGTTACGAGCGTAAAGCGTGTATTGAAACCCCGCGCATCGACATCGCAGTGCACATCCAGGGCGCGCCAGGCGGCGGCCTCGCCCATGCCAAAGCCCACGACTTCGGCACGCGTCATCCGGCGCCAGAGCGGCGCATAGGGATCGTCGGCGTTGATGACGGCGGTGGCGCTGGCGGGCAGCGCTGCGATCACCTCGCCCTCGGCGCGCGCGACGGCCTCGAGGCTGCCGAAGCCTTGCAGGTGCTCGGCACCGGCATTGGTGATGAGTCCGATACTGGGCGCGGCAAGCTGCACGAGGGAGGCGACGTCGCCAATTTGGTTCGCGCCCATCTCAATGACCGCAAAGCGGTGCTCGGGCGCGAGCCGCAGGAGCGTCAACGGCACGCCGATGTGATTATTGAGATTGCCGCGTGTCGCAAGACAGCTGCCCGCTTGCGCAAGGATCGCCGCCGTCATCTCCTTGGTGCTGGTCTTGCCGTTACTGCCAGCCACTGCGATCAGCGGAATATTGAAGCGGCGGCGCCAGTGCTGCGCCGCGCGTGCAAGGGCTGCCAGGCTCTCCGCCACGATCACCTGCGAGAGCGGTGTCGACTGCGGCGTATCGACGACCGCGCCCGCCGCGCCCGCGGCGTGCGCGGCCGCAACGAACTCATTGCCGTTGAAGCACGGGCCGCGCAACGCCACGAACAGCTCCCCGGCGGCAAGCGTGCGCGTGTCGGTGCACACGCCCGAGTAAACGCGATCCTCTCCCTGCAGGCGGCCACCGCAGGCCTCGGCGAAGTGGGCAAGCGTGCGCATCATGGTGCGCCTGCGAAGTAGGCTCGCACGACCGCTTGGTCGGAAAATGCGCGGCGCTCGCTGCCGTAGATCTGATAGTCCTCGTGACCCTTGCCGGCGATCAGCACCAGATCCGCGCGCGCTGCACCTGCGAGGGTTCTGCGGATCGCCTGCGCCCGGTCGTGCTCGACGACGAGCGCATGCGCATCGGCGATACCGCTTCTGATATCGCCGATGATGGCTTCCGGGTTCTCGCTTCTGGGATTGTCGTCCGTGAGCACGACTGCGTCGGCGAGTCGCGCGGCGATTTCGCCCATCACGGCGCGCTTGCCGGGGTCACGATCACCGCCGCAGCCAAATACCACCCATAAGCGTCCGCGGCAATGTGCGCGGGCGGCATGCAACGCCTGCGCGAGCGCATCGGGTGTGTGGGCGAAGTCGATGAGTGCAAGCGGACCTGCGCCGAAAAGCTCCATGCGGCCCGGAGGAGCGGCCGCATGTTCGAGCGCGTTGCAAGCAGCGGGGAGTCCCACCTCCCAGCTCAACAGCACCGCCAGCACTGTCAGGACGTTGTCGGCGTTGAAGTCGCCGAGCAGCGGCACATCGAACCGGCACGCACCCCAGCTCGACTCAATGTCGAGCGTGAGTCCGGAAGATCGCGCGCGCACCGCATGCGCGCGCACGAACGAGGCGGCGTCAAGCCCGGGCGGCAGCGCGGGCTTGCGCGTCGTGACGATGAGGCGCCCGGCCTGCTTCTGCAGTGCCAGCTCCTGCCCCAGGGGATCATCAATATTGATGACGCGCACGGCAAGGCTCGGCCAGGAGAACAGCCGCGCTTTCGCCGCCGCGTAGCGCGCCATGCTGCCGTGATAGTCGAGGTGATCGCGTGTCAGCTGCGTGAACACCGCCGTGTGAAAGCGCACGGCGGCAACGCGATCCTGCGCGAGCGCATGCGAGGAAACTTCCATCGCGACACATTCGGCGCCGAGCGTGCGCAGTTCTGCGAGCTGGCGCTGCACGGTGACGGCATCGGCGGTCGTGAGATTTGACGCCGTAAGCGCCGCCGGCAGGCCGTAGCCGAGCGTGCCCATGTAAGCGGCAGGCTTGCCGCACACAACCAGGGCCTGCGCCAGAAGATAGGCACAGGTTGTCTTGCCGTTCGTGCCGGTGATGCCGGCGACTGTCAGGGCCTGCGAGGGCGCATCGAAAAAACGTGCGGCGATGGTGCTCGCAACGCGGCTCAAATGCGGTACGGCGCGCACGAAAATTTCCGGCGGCACAGCCGCCAGCGGCACAGCGTCGGCTGCAGCGGCTTCATACAAGACGGCGCGCGCGCCGTGCGCGACGGCTTCTTTCGCAAATTGAAATCCGTGGTGCGCGCCGCCGCGGCAGGCGAGGAACAGGCCACCAGGGGCTGCCGTGCGGCTGTCGAGCGTCACGTCAGTCACCGTGATCGCGGCAGGCACGTCAATCAGGCCAGCCGTGAGCTCAGCCAGGCGTCGCTCGGCAAACATCATCGCAGCGCCGCCGTGCGGATCCCCTGCGCGGCGGCCGCGGGTTCGCTCTCCGGCACTGCGCGCACCGGCTCGTCCGGGGCAACGGCGAGCAGTCGCAGCGCATGGCCGACGACGGCGGAAAACACCGGTGCGGCAACATCGCCGCCCATGTATTTGCCGGCGCTCGGCTCATCGATGACGACCACTGCGGCAAGGCGCGGATTGCTCGAAGGCGCCATGCCGCCGAACACCGCCATGTAGCGATCGGTGGAATAGCCGCCTGCCGTGGCCTTCCAGGCGGTGCCGGTCTTGCCGGACACCCGATAGCCGGGGATGGCCGCGCGCTTGCCGGTGCCTTCAGCGGCGACCACCGACTCCAACATATTGATGAGCTCGCGCGCCAGACGCGGATCAAGCACACGCTCCCCGGTCGGCGCGGCATCGACGCGCAGGAATGACACCGGACGGTTCATGCCGAGCGCGCCGACCGTTGCATAGGCATGCGCCAGCTGCAGCGGAGTCACGGAGAGCCCGTAGCCATGTGACATCGTCGCGATGCCGATGGGCCGCCAGTGCGCGTAGTCGCTCAGCAGGCCTGCGGACTCTCCGGGATAGCCGCTCGTCGTCACCTGGCCGAAGCCGAGCGACGTCAGCGTCTTCCAGATGAGCTGCGGTTCGAGCGAGAGCGCCAAGCGCGCCATGCCGACGTTGGAACTCTTGGCAAGAACCGTCGCAAGATTGATGATGCCTAAGCTGCCGTGCTCATCTTCAATTGTCTTGACACCCACCTTGAAGAATCCCGGCGCGGTATCGATGACGCTGCGGTCGTCGTACTGGCCGGAGGCGAGGCCGGCCGCGACGATGAAGGGCTTGATGCTCGAGCCCGGCTCGAAAATGTCGGTCGCAGCACGGTTGCGATAGGTGGTCGCGACAAACTGTTCGCGGTCATTGGGGTTGTAGGCCGGCTGATTGACCATCGCCAGCACTTCGCCGGTCACGACATCGAGCACGACGACCGAACCTGCGCGCGCGCGCTGCTCGCGGATCGCAGCCTTCAGCTCCCGGTAGGCGAGATATTGAATGCGCAGATCGATCGACAGCACAAGGTCGCGCCCGGGGCGCGCGCTTCTGATGCTGTCGACGTCCTGCACGACACGTCCGTACCGATCCTGGATGACGCGCTTCGCGCCGTCTTCGCCCGCGAGCCAGTGATCAAAGGCCAGTTCCAGTCCCTCCTGGCCCGCATCGTCCACATTGGTGAAGCCGAGAATGTGTCCCGCCACCTCGCCGGCCGGGAAATAGCGGCGGTACTCGCGCCTTAAGTACACGCCCGGGATGTCGAGCGCGCGGATCTTCTGCGCGTCGGCCGGTTGCAGATGGCGTGCGAGATAAAGGAATTCGCGGTCGAGGTTGCTCGTGATGCGGCGCGTGAGGTCCTGGCGATCAAGCTTCAGCGCCGTCGCAAGCCGCGGTATCTGGTCGGTCGCGAGCGCCAGCTCGCGCGGATTGGTCCACACCGAATCGACCGGCGTTGAGACCGCGAGCGGCTCGCCGTAGCGGTCGATGATCGTGCCGCGGTGCGCGGCGATGGCCGCGACGCGCGAGAAGCGCGCATTGCCTTGGCTGGCGAGAAAGCTGTGATCGCGCAACGCAAGATTGGCCGCGCGCCAGCCGAGCGCGAGCGCGCTGGCAGCTAACAGCGCGAGCAGCACATAAGAGCGCCAGCGAAACGAACCCGTGGCGGCCGTGCGCGCGTCGTAGCCGCTCATTGCGCGACGACCTCGATGGCTTGCGGCGGCGGTGTCGCCATGCGCAGCTTGGTGCTCGCGACGCGCTCGACGAAGGCGTGCGTGGACCAGGCACTCTGCTCAAGCTGCAACTGTCCCCATTCGACATCGAGGTTGTCGCGCCGCGCATTCAGACGTTCAAGCTCGACGAACAGCTCGCGTGCGCGGTGCTTGCAATAGATCGCGCCCGCGGCGCTGCCGAGCACCGCAAGCCACAGCGTGGGGACGATGATGGCGAGCGAGCGGATGGAGGCGAGGCTCATGAGCGGCCGGCCCTCACGGTGAGTTTCTCCGCCGCCCGCAATAAGGCGCTGCGCGCCCGCGGATTGCCTCTTAGCTCGGCGGCGCCGGGTCGCACCTTCTTGCCGATGATCTTAAGGGTGGGCGCGGCGGCGGCCGGCACGATGGGCAGATGCGCGAGCGCCGGATCGACGCTCGCGCGACCCTGCATGAAGCGTTTGACGATGCGATCCTCGAGCGAATGAAAACTGATCACCGCGAGGCGCCCACCGGGCGCGAGCACGGCAAGCGCAGCCTCAAGGCCGCGTGCCAGCGCACCCAGCTCATCGTTGATGAAAATGCGCAGCGCCTGAAAAGTACGGGTGGCAGGGTGTTTGCCCGGCTCGCGCGTGCGCACCGCGCGCGCCACGAGCGCCGCAAGGTCGCTCGTGCGCGCGAGCGGCTGCTCACGGCGTGTCGCCACGATCGCATTCGCGACGCGTCGCGCGAACCGCTCCTCGCCAAGCTCCGCGATCACCTCGCGAATCTCGTCGACGCCCGCCCGAGCGAGCCAGCCCGAGACGGGCTCGCCCCGTGTCGTATCCATACGCATGTCGAGCGGGCCGTCCGCGCGGAAGCTGAAGCCGCGGGCCGGGTCATCAAGCTGCGGCGAGGACACGCCGAGATCGAAGAGCACGCCGCGGCACGCGCGGCCGTGTGCGTGTGCCGGCACGAGCGACCCAAGCTCGGCAAACGACGCGTGGATGAGCGTAAGCCGCACTTCGTCGGCAAAGCGCAGGCGTCCGGCCGCAATGGCTTGCGGATCCTGGTCGAGCGCGAGCACGCGACCCTCTCGACCCACGGCCTCGAGTAGGCGTGCCGTGTGGCCCCCGCGCCCGAATGTCGCATCGACATAGTAACCACCTGCTTCAACGGCTAAAGCCGCGAGCGCCTCCTCGACAAGAACGGCTGTGTGCTCGCTTGTCATCGGCTGCGCCCAACTTTCCTCGCGGCCGCACCTAATGCGCGACCCGGTACAAATGGCGGCAGGAAGCGCACTTTCAAAGCGCTTCGGCCGCACGGGTACATGTCAAACTCCGACGCGCTTCCTTAAAGGGAGAGCGAATCGAGCTCTGAGGGCAGATCGGTGACCGCCTCTTCGCTTGCGAGCCAGAAATCGCGCCGCGTGTTCCAGCGCGTCTCGTCCCACAGTTCGAAGCGATTGCCCTGACCGATCAGCATCGCGTGCCGCGTAAGACCCGCGAACTCGCGCAGTTCCGCCGGCAACAGCAGCCTGCCGTGCGCATCCAGGGTGAGATCGGTCGCATGCCCGACCATGAGGCGCTGCAGCCGGCGTGCTTGTGCATGCAGGCTCGGCAGGCTCATGAGCTTGCGCTCGATCTGCTCCCAGTCAGGCAGGGGATACAGGAGTAGGCATTGATCGCGATCGACCGTCACCACGAGCTGCCCTTGCGCACGCTCGGCGATCTGTTCTCGATACCGGTTGGGAATGACCATCCGGCCCTTGTTGTCCAAGGTTACCTTTGCTGCACCGCGAAACATCGTATGGAGCGATCAATCCGCCCATTCCCCCCCACTTCTTCCCACTTCGCGCCACTATAGAAATGACGCGCACGATATGTCAATCAGGAAGATTGAGAGATACGTCGCAGTTGGCGAGATTATGTTTATTTAAACAGGCGCGACGCTCGCGCTTGTTGATCTTTCGACAGGGCCCGTCAGCACGAAAAAAAAGGAGCCGGCCTGTAAGCCGGGTTCTGTCTAGGGCAGCCATTCCTCTGCGACCCACGTCACCGTGAGCCTCTAGCGGCCTACCCGGAAGCGCGTGCGGAATGACGCTGCGGCCCTTGTTGCCAAGCACCGCTGCTTCCCTATTTGGCCTTGCATCAGGTGGGGTTTGCCGTGCCGTCGCGTGTTACCACTGACGCGGTGCGCTCTTACCGCACCCTTTCACCCTTACCGGCACCGTTTCCGGCGCTTAGGCGGTTTACTTTCTGTTGCACTTTCCGTGGGCTCGCGCCCCCCAGGCGTTACCTGGCACCTTATCCGACGAAGCCCGGACTTTCCTCCACACTCCAGCAAGAAATGCAGCGGCTGCCCGGCCGGCTCCAGACGCCCAAGTTAGCACGCCCCGTCGGCAACTTCTGCTCCATGCGCAATACGCATGGCGATGAGATAGGCCTCGCTGCGGCGCACACCGGTCAACTGGGCAGCAAGCGCCGCGGCCTTGCCCGGCGGCAGCTCTTTGAGGAGCAGTGTGACGGTGCGCTTCAGCAGCTGCGGATCGACGCTCCTATGCGCGCGAACGGCGCCATGCACGACGATGGTAATTTCGCCGCGCTGGAAATTCTCTTCAGCGAGCGCGCGTTGCGCAAGCTCGCCCAAGGTGCCGCGGTAGATGGTCTCGTGCACTTTGGTGAGCTCGCGCGTGACGACCGCGGCGCGTGCCGCGCCGAAGGCCGCGGACAGATCCGCGAGCGACTGCGCGATGCGATGCGGGGCTTCGAAAAAAACCAGCGTACGCGTCTCCTCGGCGAGCGCCGCCAATGCGGATTGCCGTTCACGCACGCGCGCCGGCAGGAACCCCTCGAAGCAGAAGCGCTCCGTCGGCAGCCCCGCCACCGCCAGCGCAGCCGTAATGGCCGAAGGTCCGGGAATCGCCCGCACAACAAATCCGGCGGCGACCGCCTGGCGGACGAGGTCAAAGCCCGGATCCGACAGCAGCGGCGTGCCCGCATCACTCACGAGCGCGACCAGCGCTCCCGCGGCGAGCTGCGCCAGCACCTCGGGCACGCGCCGCGCTTCGTTGTGTGCATGCAGCGACACGAGCGGCTTCGACACGCCGATGGAGTTTAAGAGCGCGAGCGTATGGCGCGTGTCCTCGGCCGCAATGAGGTCGGCCGCGGCGAGCACCTCGCGCGCGCGTGCGCCCAAGTCGCTCAAGTTTCCGATCGGCGTTGCGACGACGTCGAGCCGACCCGTTGGTTTCTTCACTATACTTCCTCAAGGCCGCGCCACCGGCGGCGGCGCGAACGGGCATCCTGCCCACGCACGGAAGGTCGCACAACCCATGTTTGAGGCTCGGTGTGTTCTGCGGTGGAGTGCGGCGGCGGCGCTGGTCTTGCTCTCGGGATGCTCGCTCGTGCCGAGGACCCCGGAACCCGGCCCCGCGGCCGTACCGCAGCCCGCGCCAGCGCCCTTCGCGCCCGCGCCTCTGGAGGCCGCCCCACCATCCCCGCCCCCGACCGCGAGCGGTCCCGGCAATGTGGCGCTCATCATGCCGATCTCGGGAAAGCTCTCGAGCGCCGGCATTTCGCTGCGCGAGGGCTTTATGACGGCGTACTACCAGACGCCCGCCGCGCAGCGCCTGCACGTGCGCTTCTACGACACCGCGGAGTTTGGCCTCGGCGCAGCCGTTTCCCAGGCGAGCCGCGATGGCGCCGAGCTCATCGTGGGTCCTCTTGCGCGCGATGCCGTGAGCGCCGCCGCGGCGATAACGGGCGCGCGCCCGCCGATTCTGGCGCTCAACTTTCTGCCCCCGGGCACCCCGATACCGCCGGCGTTCTATCAGTTTGCGCTGTCGCCCGAGGATGAAGCCCGTCAGGTCGCGCGCCGGGTGCTCGCCGACGGCCATAAAAACGGAGTCGCGCTGGTACCGGCAGGCGATTGGGGCGCGCGGGTGCTGGCGGCCTTTACGCAGGAGCTGCAAGCCGGCGGCGGCGCTTTGTTGTCGCAAGCGTCCTTCGATGCCGCGCGCTCGGATTACTCGTTCGAAATCACGCAGGTTTTGCGCATCAGCGACAGCGTCGCGCGCGACAAGCGGCTCGAATCGGTTCTCGGCGCGAAGCTTGAGTTTCAACCGCGGCTGCGCGGGGACATCGAGTTCATCTTTGCCGCAAGCCCGGTGAACACGGCGCGCCTGCTGCTGCCGCAATTGCGTTTTCACTTTGCAGGCTCGATTGCAACGTATGCGACCTCGGACTCCTTTGAGCCGCATCCGACCGCCAACCAGGATATGGAAGGGCTCATGTTGCCGGACATGCCCTGGATGCTCGGCAGCGAACTCGCCGACAGCGTGCATGACGCCGCCCACGCGGCCTGGCCGACCGGCGGACCGCATCGCAACCGTCTGTATGCGTTTGGCTTCGATGCCTACCTTCTGGCCGCTGCACTGCATGGGCAAGGCGGCGCAACTCAAATCAATGTACAGGGCTTGACCGGGCGGCTCAGCCTCGACGCCGAGCGGCGCGTGCAGCGCGAGCTCGTATGGGGCTCGATGCACAATGGGCAACCGCGCGCGTTGCCGGCGGCGCTCGAGCAGTGAAGCTTATTTGACGACCTTCAGATGCGCGCGCCGGCTGCCGTCTTCGTCGCTCGGCGTCGGCGGCGGCTCCGGACCCAGATCCTGGTCAGAGAACACCATGCCCTCGCCGGTCTCGCGCGCATAAATACCGAGCACCGCGGCGATCGGCACGCGTATCGGGTGCACGACGCCTGCGAAACGCGCGCCAAATTCGATCCACTCGTTGCCGAGGCTTAGGTTTTGAGTCGCGGTCAGGCTCAAATTGAGCACGATCTTGCCGTCTTTGACGTAGCTGCGCGGCACCGTGACCCCGGCACGCTCGGCATCGACGATGATGTGCGGGGTGTGCTGGCTGTCGCTCACCCACTCGTGCATGGCGCGCAGCAGGTAGGGTCGTTTGGGCGGAGACATGTCAGTTCGGCTCGGCCGGCGTATCAGAGAAGGCGCATCTCCTGCTCGGCGTCCGTCAGGCTGTCACGAAACGCCGGACGCGCGAACACGATGGAAGCATATTTTTGTATCGCCTGCGCCTGCGGCGGCAATTCGATTTCGTAATACGGCAACCGCCACAGAATCGGCGCGATCGTCGCATCGACCAGGGAGAACTCGTCCGACAGAAAGAAGCGCTTCATCGTGAAAAGCTCGGTGCTCTGCAGGATGACATCGCGCAGGATCTTCTTGTGCTTCACGCTCTGCTTCTTATCGGGCTCCTGGTCGATCTGCTGCACAAGGCCGTACCAATCGCGCTCGATGCGATACAGCGCGAGGCGAAACTGCGCGCGCGTCACCGGATCGACCGGCATCAGCGGCGGATGCGGGAAACGCTCATCCAAATACTCGATGATGACGCGCGAGTCGTACAGCACGAGCTCGCGGTCGACCAGCGTCGGTACGCTGTGGTACGGGTTCAAATCCAGCAGATCCTCCGGGAACCGTCCCGGCTCGACGCTCACGATTTCAATACCGATGCCCTTCTCCGCGAGCACGATCCGGGTGCGATGACTCCACGGATCGGTCGGCGCAGAAAACAGCGTCATGATGGAACGTCGGCTCGACAAGGATCCGCACTCCCTGACGCGATCAGTGCACGTCTTTCCAATATTCCTGCTTGAGAAGCCAGGCCAGCCATGTAAACACGAGCAGGAACAGCACCACCCAGATACCGAGCGCGCGCCGCGCGACCTGGGTGGGCTCGCCCACATAGTCGAGAAAGTTGACGGTGTCGTGCACGAACTTGTCGTACTCGGCCGCGCTCAGGCGCCCCGGCGTCACCGCCTCGAAGTGATCGAACACCTGCTCGGTCATGAGCTTGCCGTCGGCGCCCGGCTTCTGCTCATCCTTGAATACGGCGCGCTTTAAGCCCTCGAGCTCCGAGAGCACCGCCGGCATCGCGGTGGCAGTCAGGCGCAGATTGTTGCCGCCGGTCGGCCGGGTCGGATCGATGTAAAAGGTTTTCAGAAACTGATACAGATAGTCGGTGCTGCGCGCCCGCGCCATGATCGAAAGATCCGGCGCCGTCTTGCCAAACCAGGCCACAGCATCGGCGTCCGGCATGATCGTCAGGATGTAGTTCGCGGGCTTGTCGCCCGGCGCCAAGAGGTACTGCTGCAGCTCCTCGGTGGAGATCGCCAGATCGCTTGCGAGGCGCGAGTAACGCTCGTATTTGAGCGAGTGGCAGCCGAAGCAATAGCCCATGAAGTTGCGTGCGCCGCGCTGCAGGGATGCCGTGTTGGTAACGTCGTCGTCGGCGCGCCAGCTCAGCCAGTCCGCGCCTGCGCCGCCGCCACCTTCCGCGGCGCCACAGGCGCTGCCGGCGAGGAGGAGCCCTGCGAGCAGCAGCGCTTTCTTAGCCGTGCCCATGATAAGTCACTCGGTCAGGCACCGGCTTCACCTTGTCGATGCGCGAGTACCACGGCATCAACAGGAAGAATGCGAAATAGATCGCGGCGAAGATGCGCGCGAGAATCACGTACAAGCCTTCGGCCGGCTGCAGGCCAAGATATCCGAGCGCGATGAAGGATACGGCGAAGAGGCCGAGCGCTCCTCTTGAGAGCACGCCGCGGTAGCGCATCGACTTCACCGGCGAGCGGTCGAGCCACGGCAGGAACACGAAGAGCGCGACGGCCGAGAACATCAACAATGCGCTCAGGCGCTGATCCGGAACGGCGCGCAGGATCGCGAAGTAAGTGGTGAAGTACCACACCGGCGCAATGTGCTCGGGCGTCGACAGGGGATTGGCGGGCTCGAAGTTCGCCCCCTCGAGGAACAGGCCGCCGAAGCTCGGCACGAAGAACACGACGATCGCGAGCACTACGAGCATCACGCCAACGCCGACGATGTCCTTCACCGTGTAGTAGGGATGAAACGGAATGCCATCGAGCGGATGGCCATCGGCACCGACGCGCGCCTTGATTTCGATGCCATCGGGATTGTTCGAGCCGGTGCGCCGGAGCGCGACGAGATGCAGCATGACGAACAACAAGAGCGCAAGCGGCACCGCCGCGACGTGCAGCGCAAAGAAGCGCATCAAGGTTGCATCCGCGATGCCGTAGTCGCCACGGATCCACTCGACGAGGCCCGGGCCAATCACCGGAATGGTGCCAAATAGGTTCACGATCACCTGCGCGCCCCAGAAGGACATGTTGCCCCACGGCAGCACGTAGCCCAAGAACGCCTCCGCGATCAGCGCAAAGTACACCACCATGCCGATGAGCCAGAGCAGCTCGCGCGGCGCTTTGTACGAGCCGTACAGCATGGCGCGAAACATGTGCAGGTAAACGACGATGAAAAATATCGACGCGCCGCTCGAGTGCAGATAGCGGATGAGCCAGCCCCACTGCACCTCGCGCATGATGAATTCGACCGAATCGAAGGCGCTCGCCTCGCCCGGCTTATAGAACATCGTCAGAAAGATGCCGGTCGCAAGCTGCAGCACCAGCACGACGAGCGCGAGCGACCCGAAGAAGTACCAGATATTGAAATTCTTCGGCGCGTAATAGCCTGTCAAGGTGTCGGAGACAAACTCCTGCACCGGAAAGCGCTTGTAGATCCAGGCCACGACGCCGCCGGACTTCACTTCGGGTTCGGAAGGCGCGGCGGCCGCGGCCATCACGCGGCTCCTTTCTGATTGGGCTCGTCGATGCCGATCACCAGCGTCTCAGCGTTTTCATACGCATACGGAGGCACGCGCAGATTGACCGACGCCGGCGAGCCAGCGAACACCCGCCCGGAGAGATCAAAGCGCGAACCGTGGCAGGGGCAGAAGAATCCGCCGGGCCAGTCTGCGCCCAAGTCGGCAAGCCCTGCCTGGAAACGCTCCTTCGGCAGGCAGCCCAAATGCGTGCAGACGCCGATCAGCACGAGGTATTCGGGCTTTCTTGCGCGCGCCGTGTTTTTCGCGTAGCTCGGCTGGTCGGAGTTGGCGGATGTCGCATCCTTCAGGCGCTCGTCGTGGCCTGCGAGGCTTGCGAGCATGACGGGCGTGCGGCGCACCACATAGACCGGCTGCTTGCGCCAGATGACGACGACCATTTGTCCGCGATCAAGCTTCGAGAGGTCAAGCGCGACCGGTGCGCCGAAGGCGCGCGCGCGCTCGGATGGCAGCCACGAAGCTGCGAACGGCACGACCGCCAGCGCCACTCCGATTGCACCGGTCGTGGCCGTGGCCGCCGTTAGAAACACACGCCGACTCCTGTCGACCTCACTGTCGCCGATCACAACATCAGAAGCCATCGAGTGGCTCTCCCGCTACCGTCCAACTTAAATACACGCATACTCTCGCGCCCACATCCAATGCGCGGGCAAGCGCGCAGGAGGCTGCCTGCGGCTAGCGGGGGGCGATGTGATTTAGTATACACGATCGACAACGCTCTTCGGACGAGCGCCCGGCGCGCCTGCCCCGTGGTGCGCGGTTCATGACAAACATGCTGACGACTTAAAAAATGCCCCGCTGGCTCACATTTATAATCGGCTGGGTCGTCGGCGGTCTCGCACTCGCCTTCATCATCGTTGCGCTGCGCCCCGAATTACAGAGCCGCGTCCCGGTGGCGCCGCCGATCGTGGCCGCACCTGCCTCGGTGCCGATTGCTGGGCATGTCACTTATGCCGACGCCGTGCGGCGCGCCGCCCCCGCAGTCGTCAACATCTACACCGCGCGGCTCGTCACCGAGCGGGTCGCGCCATCCGGTTTGGACCAGCTGTTCGGCAATTTCCTGCCGCATTACCGCCAGAGGGTCGAGCGCAGCTTGGGTTCGGGCGTCATTGTCGATGCGCTCGGGCACATCGTCACCAATCACCACGTCATCGCCAATGCGGATTCGATCAAGGTGCAGCTCGCCGACGGTCGCGTGGCTGACGCCGGCATTGTCGGACGCGATCCGGATACCGACCTTGCGGTGCTGCATATCGATCTTGCGCCGCTGCCCGTGGTGACCTTCGGCCGCTCCGACCGTTTGCGAGTCGGCGATGTCGTGCTCGCGATCGGCGATCCGATCGGGCTTTCGCAAACGGTCACGCACGGCATTGTCAGCGCCACCGGCCGTGAGCAGCTCGGCATCGCGACCTTCGAGGACTTCATCCAGACCGACGCGGCCATCAACTTCGGCAACTCAGGCGGAGCGCTCATCGACACGACGGGCGCACTCGTCGGCATAAACACCGCCATCGTCGCCAAGAACTTGGGCGTCGAAGGCATCGGCTTCGCCATTCCGGTGAACCTGGTGCGCGGCGTCCTCGATGATATTGTCGCGCACGGCCGAGTCATTCGCGGCTGGATCGGCATTGTCCCGGAGGATGTCAGCGACGCGCAGGCGGCGCAGCTCGGGCTCGCGCGCGGCGGCGTGCTGCTCACAAATCTCTACGTCGGCAGTCCCGCGCAACAAGCGGGCCTGCAGCCGGGCGACATATTGATCGCCATCGACGGCACGCCGCTCAAGAGCGCGCAGGAGACGATCGCCCGCATCGCCGCGCGCCATCCGGGCACGATGCTCACGATTCGCTGCCAGCGCGGGCGCCAATCGCTCGACCTGCATGCGCGCGTGACCGAGCCGCCGATGAACCGATAACGTCACAAGGCGCGCCTATGCAGCCCAGCGTGTCACCGGAGATTCGCGTGCGGCGCTTCGCAGCGCGCGCCGATCTTGATCGGGCGCTCGCCGAGCGCTTAGCAAGCGCGGCCACTGCCACCGCGAGCGCGATCATGCTCTCGGGTGGCACGACGCCCGGCCCCGCCTTTGCGTTGGCAGCCGAGCGCGGCGTGCGCGCCGCGCCGGGTTTACGCGTGCTCTACTCCGATGAACGGCAGGTGCCGTCGACTTCGGCTGCGAGCAACTATCACCTCTCGCAGCCGCTGTTAGCAGCCCTCGCGCTGCCCGCGCAACAGGTGCTGCGCGTGCGCACGGAGCTGCCGCTTGCGGACGCTGCGCAAGATTATGCAGAGCGCCTGCAGGGCCTCCTCGACGGCAAGGTTCGCATCCGCCTCGGCCTTCTCGGATTGGGCGCCGACGGCCATACGGCCTCGCTCTTCACTTCCGCAGACCTTGCAGCCGCGCGCCAGCATCTGGCGATCTCGGTGCAGCGGCCCGACGGCCGCAGCGCCGTCACCGTGACGCCGGATTTCCTGGCGCAGGTCGATGAAATCTTATTTGTCGTCGCCGGAGCCGATAAGGCGCCGGCGCTCAAGCGGCTTAACGCACGCGATCCGACGCTGACCGCGTGGCGCGCGGTCGCGCGCGCTGCCCAGGTGCAGGTGTGGGCGGACCCGGACGCGTGGCCGCCGTAGCCGCTTTAGGGCAACGCGCAGAAGCGCGACCAGCCGTGCGCGTCCGCTCCCGGATCGTGCCAGCCGCAGGCGCCTTCGATCATCCGGTCGGCGCCCCGCGGGCCCCAGCTGTCCGGCGCGTATTCGTGCACGCGCATGCCGGCCGTACCCAGAATCGGATCGACAATCGCCCACGCGGCCTCGACCTCGTCCTGGCGCGCGAACAGCGCGGCGTCGCCGGCGAGCGCATCGCCGATCAGCCGCTCGTAGGCTTCCATTTCCTCGCGCTGCTGCTGGCTCACGAAGAGCTCGACGGGGTGCCCCGTCATGCTCGTGCCGGCAGTCTTGGCACGCGCTCCGAGTGCGATCGCGACATCAGGCCCGAGACGAAAGCGCAAATGGTTCGGCGGTTCCGCGGCGAAATCGCCGAACACCCGCGCCGGCGGCGCCTTAAGGTCCACAACGACTTCGGTCGCCGTCACCGGCAGGCTCTTGCCTGCGCGCAGGTAGAACGGCACGCCATTCCAGCGCCACGAGTCGATCGACAGGCGCAGCGCCGCATAGGTCTCGACATTTGATTCGGGTGCCACGCCCTCCTCCTGCCGATAGCCGCGATACTGCCCGCGAATCAGATGCGGCGCATCGAGCGGGCGGATCGCCCGCAGCACCTTCACCTTCTCGTCGCGCATGGATTCGCCGGCACTGTTGACCGGCGGCTCCATCGCGAGAAATGCAACGACCTGCAGGAGGTGGTTCTGTACGACGTCGCGGATCGCGCCCGCCTCCTCGTAGAAGCGTCCGCGGCCCTCGACGCCGATCTTCTCCGCCATGGTGATCTGCACGCTCGCGATGTAGTTGCGGTTCCATACGGGCTCGAGAAACGCATTGGCAAAGCGGAAATACAACAGGTTCTGCACCGGTTCCTTGCCGAGGTAGTGGTCGATGCGAAAAATCGAAGACTCGGGAAAGAGCTGCAAGAGCGTCGCATTCAATGCGCGCGCGGAGGCGAGGTCACGCCCGAAGGGCTTTTCCACCACCACCCGTGCAGTCTTGGCGGCGCCCGAACTGCCCAATAAATCGATCACGACCGGAAACATGGAGGGCGGAATCGCGAGGTAATAAAGCGGTTGCTGCGCAGCCCCGAGCGCCGTGCGCAAGGCCTCGAAGGTCTCGGCCTTGCGGTAGTCGCCGTCGACATATTGCAGCACCGCTGCCAAGCGCTCCACGACCGCCGCGTCAGTCGTTTTGACGAAGGTTTTCAAGCTCGCGTGCACATGTGCGATGAACTGCTCGCGCGTCCAACCGGCGCGCGCGACGCCAATCACCGGCATTTGCAAGCGTCCGCGGCGCGTGAGGTGGTAGAGCGCCGGGAATATCTTGCGCGCGCACAGATCGCCGCTTGCGCCAAAGATCACCAATGCATCCGCAGCACGCGCGACCATCAGGATTTACTCTCGTGGTGGCCGCCGAAGCCGAGCCGCATGGCCGACAGTACCTTGCTCGCAAATTCGGCGTTACCGCGCGAGTCAAAGCGCGAGTACAGCGCCGCACTCAAGACGTGCGCCGGCACGCCCTCCTCGATTGCCGCCTGAATAGTCCAGCGTCCTTCGCCCGAATCGGAGACCTTGCCGGCAAAATGCTCGAGCTGCGGATCGCGCGTCAGCGCTTGCGCCGTCAAATCCAGAAGCTGCGAGGAGATGATGCTGCCGTGACGCCATACTTCGGCGATCGCCGCGATATCGAGCCTGTACTGAAAAAGTGCCGGATTCGTGAGCGGCGCGGTCTCCGCATCCGCGCTCCTCGAGGCGAGTCCCGCATCGGCGTGCTTAAGAATGTTGAGGCCTTCCGCGTAGGCGGCCATGAGGCCGTACTCGATGCCGTTGTGAACCATCTTTACGAAGTGCCCCGCGCCCACCGGGCCGCAATGCAGGTAGCCGCGCGAGGCCGTGCTTGAGCTGCTGTCGCCGCGC